>CAYLXY010000159.1:0-4939 GCA_964387405.1 uncultured Clostridiaceae bacterium | reverse complement strand
GACTACTCTTAATCCATTGACCTTGCTATGTTCTGAGACATAGCAATTAGCTCATAAGAATATAAATACACTCATCTTTTCTCATTTGGAGAGCTAAAGAAAAAAGCTTATAATAAAGGCAATAAATTAAGGCAGAAGGAGGAATGATGAGAGATGACTAGAATTTTATTGGTGGAAGATGATGCTACTTTAGCAATGGCAATAGAGTATACTTTAAAAAATGAAGGCTATAAGGTAGATGTAGCGGAGAGTTTGGGGATGGGGAAAGATCTAGTAAATTACAACAGCTATAATTTAATTTTACTAGATATTATGTTGCCAGATGGGTCTGGTTTTGATCTTTGCGAATATGTACGGAAAGATCAAGATACTCCCATTATCTTTCTCACGGTACAAGATGAAGAGGTTAATATCGTCATGGGTCTAGATATGGGTGGGGATGATTATATTACTAAACCCTTTCGAATCAAAGAATTATTGTCTAGGATAAAAGCCATTCTACGAAGAACCTCTAATCCCTCTATAGGAGAAGTTTTAATCTCTGCTAATATAAGATTAAATATTTTAGAGGCTAAAGCATTTAATAAAAAACAATTGCTTGCATTGACTCCTTCTGAATATCGACTTTTAATCTTTCTTATGAACCATCCACATCAAGCTCTCTCCCGATCCAAGCTATTACAAAACCTATGGGATTTCGATGGGGAATTTGTGGATGATAATTCGCTTTCTGTGTATATCAGGCGTCTACGGGAAAAGATAGAAACTAATCCTTCTTCCCCTCAATATATTAAAACCATTAGAGGGCTGGGCTATCTTTGGGATATGGATGTAAGGAGGTAATATCTTGTTTAAAAATAAAGAAATAAAAAGCGTCCTTTTAAAGCTCATTATTTTTCAAGTAGTTTTTGCCCTCCTAGGTGGATTGCTGATTAATACTCTTTTTTATACCATCAATAAGCAAATAGTAGAAAGAGATACCGCCTTGGTGGGTCGTATTATAAAAGAACATCCGGAGCTTAAAGAAAAAGTCATTCCTTATATTACAAAGGGTGTAGAAAAAGAAGATATAAAGGAAGGAGAAATGGTACTAGAGGCATATGGATATGATGATACTATCCATAAAAGCCAACAAGCTATTCTAAAAGATTTAACCCCTCGCTATCTAATTTATGCTTTTTTATTGATCTTTTCTTTTCTTATTCCTTTAGGCTGGATTATTCTCTCATCCTTTAGAGAAATCTATGGCAAGATAAATAAAATATCTTTAGCCTCCCAAAGAGTGGTAGAGGGGGATTTTTCTATTCATTTAAAAGAAGAAGGTGAAGGAGATTTTAATATATTAAGCCATCACTTTAATGAAATGTCCAATCGATTAGATCATGTTTTAGGTCAATTGAAAAATGAAAAGATATTGCTAAAGAATAGTCTTTCAGATATTTCTCATCAATTAAAGACTCCACTGTCTTCCTTGATTGTCTTTAATGACCTTTTAATAAAAGATGAAAATATGGACCCTCAATCTAAAATACAATTTTTACAAAAATCTAAATCCCAATTGGAAAGAATGGAATGGCTTATTATTAATCTTTTAAAGGTGGCTCGTATAGAAGCAGGTGCCATTACATTTGAAAGAGAAAGGTTCTATTTAAAGCAATCTCTCGATATTGCCCTTCAGTCTTTAAGTGAGTCTTTAACAAATATTAAAATAGAAGTTAAAGGTGATATGGAGACCAGTCTTTATGGAGATAAAAATTGGATTGCAGAAGCCTTGATCAATATTATAAAAAATGCAACGGAACATGGAGGAGAAAACATCACCATTACCTTAGAAGAAAGTCCTATATTCACCACCATAGTGATTAAAGATAATGGCGAGGGTATTGATCCCCAGCACTTACCCCATATTTTTGAAAGATTTTACAAAACTACCAGCAAGATAAAGCCAAATAGCATTGGAATTGGTTTAAATCTTGCTAAATTGATTGTAGAAGCCCAAAAAGGAAGTATCTCTGTGCAAAGTAGAAAAGATACCGGTACAAGCTTTACCATAACCTTTTTAAAAGGAGTTATTTAATCTTACAAAATTGTAAGATAGATATTCACCTAATTGTAAGACTTCCCCTTTATACTAGTCTGTAGAATGTATGATAGGGGGCAAAAATATGGAAGTGGTAAGAGTAGAAAACCTTTCCAAGTCTTATGGAAAAGGAAATACAAGGGTAGATGCCCTAAAAGATATCAATCTCTCTATAGAAAAAGGAGAGTTTGTAGCGGTGGTAGGTGCCAGTGGTTCTGGTAAATCCACCTTGCTCCATCTTATAGGGGGTGTGGATCAACCCAGCTCTGGGAAAGTGTTTGTAGATGGTGTGGATATCTATGGCTTAAAAGAAAGCGAACTCGCTGTATTTAGAAGAAGAAAAGTAGGTTTCGTCTTTCAGTTTTATAACTTAATTCCTGTTCTTACAGCAGAGGAAAATATGAAATTACCCATACTTTTAGATCGCAAAGATTTGGATGAAAAACATTTCGATGAATTAATGAATATTCTAGGCTTAAAGGATCGGCTAAAACATCTTCCCAACCAATTATCAGGCGGGCAACAACAAAGAGTTTCCATAGGGCGCGCCCTTGCCTACAACCCCTCTATTGTATTGGCAGATGAACCTACTGGGAATTTAGATAGTAAAAATAGCAAAGAAATTATAGACTTGCTAAGAATCTCTGTTAAAAAATACAATCAAACCTTAATTTTAATTACCCATGATTTAGAAATCGCTTCACAAGCAGATCGGATCATCACCATTGAAGATGGTGCTATTGTGCAAAATGAGGTGGTGAAATGAAAAACTATAAGCAAATCACCTATCGCTATTTAAAGGAGCAAAGAAATAGGACGCTATTGACCATTCTAGGTATTATTCTTTCGCTGGCTATGATCTCTGCCATAGGAAGCATAATGGTGGCAGCTAAAGATAGAGCCATCCAAGATACTTTAGAAAACGCTGGATCTTATCACGGGCAATTTACCGATGTAAGTCAAAGTCAAATCTAGCAATTAACCAATCATGTAGACGTGGACGAGGTGGGTGTGCGAGAGCTTAAAAACTATGCCACCGTCAGTCAAGTGACCCAAGAGGAAAGAGAGACCCGTGGAGTTGTTTACCCCTATCGATACTTAGAAATAAAGGCCTATGATGAAAATGCCTTAAGTTTCCTTCCCCTTCACTTAAAAGAAGGAAGATTTCCTGAGAATGATCAAGAAATTGCCCTAGAAGATTGGGTGTTGGAATACTTTGATGAGGACTATGCACTAGGGGATACTATTAAACTAAATCTTGGGGATAGAGATACCAGCTATGGTGAAGACGCTGATGGATATACCATTATGACGGAGGAGACATTTATACAAGAAGGAGAGGGATCTTATACCCTTGTTGGCATTACCCAACCCAAAAGAAGGTGGTCAGGTGTATTTATCTCGGATGCCATTGTGGGATCAAGGCTTTCTATGCAGGAAAACAGAAACTATAATGCCTTTTTTACTTTAAGTGATATAAAAAATGCACCAGCAAAAATTGCAAGAATTGCAAAAGACATTGGAGTCTCCAAGGACAATACTTTCTACAACGAGGGACTGCTTCGTCTTTACGGGCAAAGCATTCATGAGTCTTTTAATAGTTCTATCATGGCATTGGTCCTCTTTGTTATCGGATTGATCATGGTCTCCACCATTGCAGTTATTTATAATAGTTTTCATATCTCAGCACTAGAGAGAACTTCCCAATTTGGAATCCTCCGTTCTGTAGGAGCAACCCCCAAGCAAATAAGAGGTATTGTCCTAAAGGAAGCTGGTACTTTAAGCCTTATAGGTATTCCTATTGGACTTTTTTCCGGTATATTGGCTATGAAAGTGGTCTTTTATGTGATTTCTTTACTACAAGGAGACCTTGATGTTTTGACTAATATGACCATCACTATTTCTCCTATCGTTCTTGTGCTAGGTGCTGGAGTAGGAGGGATCACTGTTTTCTTATCTGCCCTCGGGCCTGCAATAAAGGCTGGCAGAATTTCCCCACTGGAAGCGGTTCGAAATACAGGCGATCTTAAATTGGAACCTTTCAAAAAAGTAAAGACCGCAAAATTGACACAAAAGATCTTTGGAATAGAAGGAAGTATTGCCCGTAAGAATCTTGGAAGAAATAAGAAGAGATTTTTTATCACAGTCTTTTCCATGGTCATTAGTATTGTCTTATTTATTACCTTTTCTACCTATAGTGATTTATTATTTCAATTTGGGGTTGTAGATTCGGAGGATTCAAAAGACTTTGTTGTCAATGTTTCTACCAACTATGAAGATGCCCTTCAAATTGCAAATGAATTAGAGGGCTTAAAGGATGTCCATAAGGTCTATCGAACACAAAATATAAATGGTGAAGTGCTTTTAGATGAAAGCAAACTTACAAAAATTCTTCTAGATACAAATGAAGGACTATTTGAGAAAGCAAAAGACAATCAATATATCATCCATAATACCGAAGTTGTTGCCATAGCAGAAGAAGACTTTAGGGAGTTAGAATCTTCACTGAGTAGTGGGAGTGTAGATATAGAGCAAATGAATAAAGAAAATGGTGTTCTAGTGATCAATAACACCTAATTTGATATGCTGTAGGAGCACCAAACATGGTCTCCATTTCATTTTCACTAAGACCCAGATCTTTTAATGCATTTGATACCATTCTTATAGCATTTTTACATTGGTTTTCTTCAGTTTCACTAAGTGGCTTAGCATAATCTTTTAATTGTTCTTCAGTAAAAATCATAAAATTAAGTCAACCCCTTTCAACATTTTATAATAACAAATTTTATTACTAATATACTCAAAATCACTCCACTCCCAAGGCTTTAAATACTGCATCCTCTGCACTTTGATATGGGA
>CAYLXY010000158.1:0-4946 GCA_964387405.1 uncultured Clostridiaceae bacterium | reverse complement strand
TAAGTATTTGGATAAATTATTATAATTCTAGTAAATATATAAAAAAAGCTTCTAGTATATCAGAAGCTTTTTTTATATATTTACTAGTACAATAAAGCTGACCTGGTCTTTGCCCCCACACCCGCCTGCTGGAGGGTTCGCTACAGGGTTACTGATTACTACTAACTCTCTCAGATTTACTATCTGGCAGGTCTTACTTCTAAGCCGCACCATGCTCAATAATAATTTTACTATCTTACGTGGGTCCTTTTGCCTGCGACTAGCATGGACTTTCAACCACAGACCTTTAATGTACTACAACTTAGTATAACTAATTTATCGCCTTTTATCAAGGAATATAGATACTCCCTCGGTACTTTTATTTGAATAACCTTGCATAATTTTTTTACTAGTTCCAACTTTTTTAAGTTCTTCTTGAACAGATTTTAAATTTTTTCTTAGTTTTTCAACATTGGCAGTATCCATCTTTTTTATTTTTTCTGTTAGTAAATGTATTTCTTTGATTTTGTCCTGTAATACCTTCATATTCTTTTTTTGATTAGTCCCTAATCCTTCTAAGCTTTCCAGTAAAAAATCATCTTTTAAGATATTATATTTACTAACAAATTCTTTATCTAAAACATCAATTCTAGTCATTATACCTTGTTTTTGTTCTATTATTTCATTAAGTTTTTCTGCTTTTTCGCTATCAATATTCTGGCTTTGCTGTTCTGTTAAAGTTAATATCTGCTTTATTAAAAACAACTTACCATCACTTAATTTAATCAAATAGTCTATTAATTCATCTTTTGCCACACAATCACCTATCCTCCGGTTTTTGAAATCTTTATGGCTTCTTTCCAAGTATCTCTAAGTTCTGTTACCATTTCTGCTGCTTCATCTAAATATTTAATCTCTTTAGATATGTTTGCATCAACAAGAACTTCCAAAATATATGTGTAAATACTTCTTAAACCTGTGGACATTTCGTAATCCATATTTAAAGTGATATTGAGCTCCTGTATAATATCCTGTGCTCTTATAATAGATTCATTAGCCTTTGGAATATCTTTTTTTTCTATGTGTATTTTAGATAAACCAATAAATTTTAAAGCTCCATTATAAAGCATTAATGTTAACTCTTGTGGACTTGCTGTCATAACACTATTTTGTTTGTACTGACCATAAGGATTATTTATTGCCATTATTCTACCTCCCATTAACTAGACTGCTGCATTATTACATTCCTGATTGTCCTAATTGAGACATTAACCATACACTTTGTTGATTCATTTGATCCAAAGCTTTTTCCATGGCTGTAAACTGTCTCCAATAACGATCCTCACGTCCCATTAGAAGTCTTTGCTCGTTAGCTATTCGCTTACCTATATTCATGATATCCCTATCCATCGAACTGATAGATCCACTAGTTACAAAATCAATAAGCATATTAGATTGAACATTTCTGAAGGTACCTGCATTTTCTCCAGGTCCAGACCTTCTTACAACTTCTTTCATACCAATAATCATATCATCAAAAAGTCTTTCTACAAGACCAGAGCTTGCACGTTTATTAGCTGCTGCTGTTCTAGCTTCCTCTGTATTACCTGATGGTACACTAACCTCAGACTTCTTAAATAATAAGTCTGTTACTCCTTCAGGATTTTCTATAATTGCTTTTCTTAATTTTTCTTCGTCTATTTCTAGTTTTCCTCCACTTTGATAATTACCTGTACTTATACCAATTTGGGTTAAGTGGTAAAACCCTTCCATACGAATACCCTTACCTTCTTCATCAAAATCAGAGTATACATCTCCATAAAGTCCATTCCTCATGGTTTGAAGGGTTCTTGTAATGGTTTCATCGTTGCGAAGAAGTCCACTTTTAGCTTTTTCTTCCCACATTTCTATTTCTTTTTCTTTCATAACTTCTTTTTCATCATTTGTAAGAGGATTAAAATCTCTGTATGATTTTTGATTTAAAAGTCCATTTAGATTATCCAGCATTTCGTTATAATCATCTACAAATCCTTTAATTTTGTCGAATATACTATCTACATCGGATTCTACATTGATTTGTATAACTTCGCCTGGTTTAGCTGATTGTAGTTGATAGTTTACACCGAACATTGAGAAATTGTTGGAGGATTGTTCAATAAGATCTCCGTTAAAATTAATTTTTGCATTCGAACCTTTCGCACCATCTAATAACACATTACTACCCTCTCCAAATATTTTTCTCGTAAAAGGCTTACTATCTATTTTAATAATCTGATCTTCACCTTGATCTTTTGTATTAATCATTAGCTTACCAAGGTTACTATCATATGCAGCTCTAAGACCAAGGCTTTTTTTAGGGTCATCTTTATCGACAGCATTATTTATTTGCTTGACAACATCAGCCATAGTTTCATCTTTGTTAAGTTTAATAGTAACAAGTTTAGCCTCCTCGCCTTCGCCTACCGTTATGTTGAATTCCTTATTTTGTGTAAACATACCGTTTTCTAATAAGTTAATGTCATTGTCTGGGCCAATTTTTATATCTCTAATATCTCCACTTGTCACACTAGCTACATCAGCTAATTGTTCTACTTGTATTCTGTAATTCCCTTCCATAGCCGTCGCAGTAGCAGTAGCCTTAATAACACTTTCATCACTAGAACTTACTTTTTTAACCCAATCAAAGCTATTTCTAGTATGATTTTGTATTGAGCCAGTACTACTTGTGCTACTTAATCCAAAGTCACTTCTTGACTTTAAAATAAAATCTGCCAAGGTTTTATTTGTAGTATTAAGGGCCTCACGTTTCCACTTTAAAGTTTCCTCTTGTCTAAAAAACTTATCTATTTTCATTGATTCTGCACGCATTAAATCTTGCACCATTTGCTCTGTATCAAAACCAGATGCTATACCACCGATTCTCATTTAATCACCTCTTTATTTGTTTGCATATATTTTAATCAAAATATAATATTTATATCTTTTTGTCTACAATAATACCTGCTACTTCTAACATATGTGCTACCATATCCAATACTTTCTCTGATGGAATTTCACGTATTACCTCATCATTTGTAGAATCAATCACTTTTACCATTACTGCCTTGGTTTTTTCGTGAACAGATAATTCAAAACGCCTATCAAAGGGTTCAAAGCTTTTATTTGCTTTATCTATAGCATGAATAAGTTGTTCTTCTGATATTGCTTTCTCCCCTGGTAAAGCCTGACCCATAACACGCTCTCCAGTTTTCACCTTTTTAACATCTTTTACACTTTTGTCTTGACTTCCTTGTCTTTCGATTTTTTGTGTAGTTTCTGAAGATGGATAAACAGTACCCATTTGTACTCCTTCTAACATCATTTAGGTTCCCTCCTATATAAAAGCTTGATATAATCCTTATATAGTATATATCGGTAGATACCCTAAAAAAGTTTAGAAAAAACTTCCCCAATTAAAGTATTAGGGAAGTTATATAGTCTAGTCTAGCCCATAAGTTCAATTTGCTTATGGATATTCTCCATATCTTTAGATGCTACAAATTTATCTAATAAAAAAGCCATTATTAAAATACCAGGAATATTTATAGCAAGTCTTGTAAGAGCAAAGGTTTTGCCCAGAGAACTTATTTCAAATATTAACATAGGTATTTTCATAGTCGACCATGCTCCTATAAAAATAAGAATGTTATTGAATCTAGCACCCTTTTTAATAAGTACTGCAGCTACTGGAAATGCTCCATACAAAGGTCCTGCTGCTACAGATCCTAAAACAAAGGATAAGATAATTCCTTTAATCCCAGATCCTTCTCCCATGTACTTTATCATGGTTTCTTTAGGAATCCAAACATCTAATAATCCTAATAAAATAAATATGGGTGGCATTATAAGAGCCATCTCTTTAAAACTTAAAGTTATTATACCTGTAGCTTCCTTGCCAAGGTCCGTATTAATTGCATACAATATAGCTAATGCAGGTAAAGTAAATAAAAAAAACCTATAGCGTTTAATTAATTTAATCATATTCCCATCACCCTTCCCATAATAAAGGCTACTATAAAGGAGAAAATAATTGCTAAGATATTTCTCCATATAGAAAGCTTTTTCCCAAAATATTGAATTTCAACAGGTATTGTAACTATACCTACCATCATTAATGAAGATACAAATGCTGCAATTTGAACATACCCTCCTCCGTTTTGTAATAAAACAGATGCCATAGGAAAAGCAATAAAGCCAGGTATTAATGTTATTGCTCCAAAAAATGCAGATAAAGCTACTCCCATCCATCCTGATTGTCCACCTATTATTTTTCCAATAAGTTCTGGACTAAGTAATGCTAATGCTATTCCCACAATAATAAATATTGCTAAAAGTTCTGGTAAAATATTTTCAAAAGCCTTCCAAGCTTTTTTCAATGCCATTTTACTTTTACCCTTATCTTTATAAAAAGATATTATTAATAAAATAGCCACAGCTAAATACAAAATCATATTTGACATATTCTCACTCCTTCTTAAATTAAGTGGATACTAGTTAATTTATATATTAAATCTTATTATATCCTTCTGTCTAAGGCATTGTCTATAGAAAAAAACGTGATAATTGTCACATCCTATAGGGTTATTAATCGAATTCTATAGAGATTTATGTAATTGTCCATATGTTTTTTTTAGTTTTAGTGATAAACTAAATATATATACTTAAAATATTTTAAGGAGTGATTTTATGAGTATTTCTGAAAAGAAACAAAAAGAAATAGCAAAAGACTACTTCTTGTACAATAAGGAAGTTTTTTCTAGTAAAAAGTTTAACATTGAAGAAACAACTATATACCCCTCAGTTTATGAAGTCATAAGAGTAATAGAGGGTGTTCCTCTTTTCTTTGAAGAACATATAGAACGTCTATGGGCTTCTATCAAACTTCTTGGATACAGCCAGCCTTATAGTAATAAAACTATAAAAATTAA
>CAYLXY010000157.1:0-4950 GCA_964387405.1 uncultured Clostridiaceae bacterium | reverse complement strand
ACAATTTTTATGCTTTTTATTTGCTTTACTAGTAAATTAAATTAAAAATAATTTGCTTGTAACATGTACTTAAAACTAGTAGGATAAAACATGAAAAAAATTATATATATATTAATATTTGCTCTAGTATTAGGTCTAGCTTCTTTACCATTTATACCTTCTTATCTTTCTACCATTGCAAACTCTAGTGCAGTTGAAATAACAATTCCTGAAGGATCTTCCTTAAATTATGTTTCCAACATATTATTCGATAAAGGTGTAATTAAAAGCAAAACTTGGTTTAGATACAAAGCCAAAGAAGCAGAAGTTGATAAAAAGATTAAACCAGGTAATTATTTGATACCACCTATTTCCACCTTTGAAGATATATTTGCATTATTAGAAAAAGGAGTTCCTGATGAATACATTGTATTAACAATACCAGAAGGCTTTACTCTTTACCAAATAGCAGAAAGAATAGAAGAGCTTGGTTTTGCTAGTAAAGATGAGTTTATTGAATCTACGGAAAAACATTTTAATAATAACTATGATTTTGATACTACTGACCTTTACTTTAAAATGGAAGGATATTTATACCCAGATACTTACCACTTTACAAAAAATAACACTGTTGACTATATAGTGGAAAAACTTGCCCAAACAACAGATAATGTTTTTACTGAAGAATACAAACAAAAATTAGAAAAGTTAGATCTTTCCAAACATCAAGTACTTACTATAGCATCTTTAATAGAACGTGAAGCAAAGCATGATGGGGAAAGAGCACAAATTAGTGGGGTTATTCATAATAGATTAAAAAAAGATATGCTTTTACAAATTGATGCTACTGTTATTTATGGAATTGGAAAAGGAAAAGAACATAAAACCACCATATACCAATCAGAATTAGACGAGTTTTCACCTTTTAATAGTTATAAAGTTATTGGATTACCTCCAGGACCTATAGCTTCCCCAGGAAAAGAATCTATAAAAGCAGCATTATATCCAGAAGAACATGACTATCTATATTATGTGTTAAGTCCTGAAGAAGATGGACATGTATTTAATGAAACTTATGATGAACACCTGAAGGATAGAGCTAAATATACGAATAGAAACAAACAATAATATTCTCTATTTTTAGCAAGTTTACATAATATTTAACTTCTTCCCAATTCCTTTTTCATAACAAAATACTATATTGTTTTTTGAAAAAAAAATCGTAATAACCACATTTTTGTAGTTATTACGATTTTTTTCAAAATATTATTATATTAAATATACAGTTGCTTATACTTTAAGCTCCAATAAATTCAATTCTTAATACCAAGTTACTTTATAACTTTTCAATTCCTATTACATCATAACCTGCATCATCAATTAATTCTTTTATAGTTTCATCGGAAAGGTCAGCCGAAAGTTCAACTACAGCATTTTCTCCTTTCAAATCTACTCTAACGCTTTTTACTGCTTCTTGCTCTTTTAATGTTTTTTCTACCCTAGCTGAACAATGTCCACAAGTCATACCTTTAATCATAATTTTCTTTTTCATTTTGCATTCCTCCTAGCTTTATTACTGCAAATGAGATGGTTTAAACTTTCTTAATCTTAATGCGTTAGATACTACAGAAACAGAACTTAAAGACATTGCCGCTGCTCCAAACATTGGGTTCATTAGTGGTCCACCTAATAAATATAATAATCCTGCAGCAACTGGTATTCCTAAAGTATTGTAGCCAAACGCCCAAAACAGATTTTGTTTGATATTTGTAATAGTTTTTTTGCTTAACTGAATAGCTGTTACAACATCCATAAGATCACTTCTCATTAATACAATATCTGCAGACTCCATGGCAACATCTGTACCAGAGCCTATTGCCATACCAATATCTGATTGTGCAAGTGCTGGTGCATCATTAATACCATCTCCAACCATTGCAACCACTTTACCTTGTTCTTGAAGCTTCTTAACCTCATTAGCTTTATCTTCAGGAAGTACTTCTGCCAATACTATATCTATATCCACTTGTTTTGCTATAGCTTGAGCTGTTCTTTTATTATCCCCTGTAATCATAGCCACTTCAATTCCCATTTTATGAAGTGCAGCTATGGCTCTTTTACTACTTTCTTTTACAACATCTGCAACAGCTATAATGCCTGATAGTTGTCCATTTATAGAGATATACATTGGTGTCTTACCTTCAGTTGCTAATCTGTCTGATTCCTTCTGCAAGTTAATCTTTATTTTTCTATCATCCATTAATCTTTTATTTCCAAGTAATATATTATTATTATCTATTGTAACTTCTATTCCATGGCCAGGAATAGCAATGAAATTGTCTACTTTTTTTAATTCTAAACTTTTTTCTTCTCCAGCTCTAACAATAGCTTCTCCTAAGGGATGTTCTGATCCCTTTTCTGCTGAGGCTGCTAGTATTAGAAGTTCGTCTTTTGATATGTTTTCAGAAACAATTATATCTGTAACTTCTGGTTTACCTTCTGTAATAGTCCCTGTTTTATCAAATATAACAGTATCAACTTTATGTGCTATTTCTAAAGCTTCTCCACCTTTAATCAGGACTCCGTATTCTGCACCTTTCCCTGTGCCCACCATAATAGCTGTCGGTGTTGCTAACCCTAATGCACATGGGCAAGCAATAACTAATACAGATATGAATATTCTTAAGGAAAAAGTTAATGATTGCCCTGTAACATACCAAATCCCTCCAGATACAATAGCAATACTAATAACTATAGGCACAAAATAACCTGAAATAATATCTGCCATTTTAGCAATAGGTGCCTTGGATCCTTGTGCATCTTCTACTAGTTTAATTATTTGAGCTAATGTAGTATCCTTCCCTACCCTTGTAGCTTCAAAGGTAATAGATCCGTTTTTATTAATACTTCCTCCCGTTACCTTGTCTCCTTTATTCTTTTCCACTGGAATACTTTCACCTGTTAACATAGATTCATCTATAGATGTGTAACCATCCTTTACTAAACCGTCTACTGGTATTTTTTCTCCAGGTTTTACAACTATAATATGTCCTTCTTCTACTTCCTCTATAGAGATTTTAACTTCCTCACCATCTTGAATAATTGTCGCTTCTTTAGGTTGTAAACCCATTAATGCTTTAATTGCCTCAGATGTCTTCCCTTTAGAAACAGATTCTAGATATTTTCCAAGCATTATTAAGGTAATAATAACCACTATTGTCTCAAAATATAATTCCATGGCCATTTCATTATTGCCAGCTAGTATTTCTATAATAGCATAAATACCATATACAAAAGCAGCACCAGTGCTTATAGCTATCAGAGAATCCATATTTGGGCTACCCTTAAACAATGTTTTAAACCCTACAGTATAAAACTTATAACCAGCTAGCATAACAGGTATAGTCAAAAATAATTGAGTTAAAGCAAAGTTTAGTGCATTATAACTAGGATTTATAATATTAGGTATAGGTGCTCCAATCATGTGACCCATGGAAATATAAAAAAGTGGTATTGTAAATATAGCAGAAATAATAAATCTTTTCCAAAGATCCTGTATTTCCCTGTCTTTTTCTTCTTTGTCTTCATCAACTTTAATCTCTTCTTGAATTTCTAATGGTTCATATCCAGCCTTTCTAATAGCTTCTTTAATTTGAGATAGCTTTATTATGTCCCTATTATATTTCATATTAGCTTTTCCTGTAGCAAGATTAACACTTACTTCTTCTACTCCATCTAACTTTTTGAGTGCACGTTCCACGGCGCTACTACATGAAGCTCATGTCATTCCTCCAACTGGAATTGCTATTTCTTTTAAGTCAGATTTAATAACCACTTTATAGCCTAGCTTATCCACTCTAGCACTAATTTCTTCCATACTTATTTTTTCTATATCATACTCCACAGTGAGTTTTTCAGTCGCTAAATTAACGCTTGCTTTAATTACCCCCTCTACTTTGGGCAAATTACGCTCTATAGCAGCAGAGCAGGCAGAACAAGTCATTCCTTCAACATCTACTATTTTAGTAATGGTTTTCATGAAATTTTCACCCCTTAATATTATTTTGTTAGCTTCTTAACAGTTTTTAATACTTCCTCTATAACATCAGTATCCCCATGTTGAAGTTGATCTACTACACAATTTTTTATATGGCTTTCTAAAAGTATAATTTGTATAGAATGTAAGGCGGACCTAGAAGCTTCTATTTGATTAATTATATCGTCACAATAGGTTTCTTTTTCTATCATGTTTTTTATGCCCCTAATCTGGCCTTCTATTCGATTTAATCTATTCACAATGGATTTTTGAGTTTTAATAGAATCCTTGGTTGGTTTTTTTTCATCCCCTTGTACACTACAACAGTTTTTAATAAGATCACCTCTGTTTTTAATATTACCATACCCCCGCGGGGTATGTAAAGTCTTTTTCTTAAATAAATTATAATCTTTGTTATATTTCTTATGCTATCCAATATAAATAGATACAGTTGATAATAGTTAGATATTGTATTATTATAGGCTTAAGGATAAATTTTATTTATGTTTTTAATATATTGGAGGGATATTTTGTGAAGAATATATTTTTAACAGGACCTGTTCAAATAGGGAAATCTACAATTATACAAAAAATTATTGAGGAAATAGCAGAGCCTGTAGGAGGATTTTTAACTAAAAAAATCAACTTAGGTGAGGAAAACAAAGTTAATATAATATCTCTTTTAAATATCAATGAAAATCAAACATTCGCAAAGTTTTTACCTTCTAATAAACATTTTAATATAAAAGTATACAATGAAGTATTAAATGACTTTGGTTCAAATATACTTAAGGAAAGTTTACAAAAAAAACATATAATAATAATGGACGAACTTGGTTTTATAGAAAAAGATGCTTTAATATTTCAAAAATCTGTACATACAATATTATATAATAATAATCTTGTTTTATGTGTAATAAAACCTAAATATAATA
>CAYLXY010000156.1:0-4995 GCA_964387405.1 uncultured Clostridiaceae bacterium | reverse complement strand
AAAAACTTAAAATTATTAATATTTAAAATAGCAATAGACGAGCTTTGCTCGCCTATAATTAAAACATATTAATTTGTTTTCCATGTCTTTTAGCGACTACGATCTTTCATCTTTTTAATAGGAATATTTGCCACTAAAGCTGAAGTGTTTGAATCATTACTACCCTTTTTTGTTTTTGTTAATTTGATTTCTAAACCTTCTTCGTCTATTTCCATATAATCAGAAATAACCTTAATTAAGTCTCCTTTAACCATTTCTAAAAAATGAGGAGAACAATTTGTTCGGTCATGAACTAAAACTAATTTAAGTCTCTCTTTTGCTACATTTTTACTTGTTCCTGAATCCCTGCTAAAAAACTTTAATAAATCCATATTTTTTCTCCTCCCTGTATTTATTTAGCTAAACCAAACATTTTTCTTAATCTACTCATAAATCCATCATCAGTTTCCTTATTTATAAAAGAAACTTCTTCCCCAATAATTCTTCTTGTTATATTCCTATATGCTTGTCCAGCTAATGAAGCTTCATTTGTAATTACCGGTTCACCTCTATTAGTAGAAATAACTATTGCCTCATCATCAGGCACCACACCTAATAAATCAATAGCTAAAATATCAATCATATCGTCAATATCCATCATATCCCCTTTTTTAACCATATCAAATCTAATACGGTTAACTACTAATAGTGGATCTCTTATCTCAGATGCTTCCAACAAACCTATAATCCTATCTGCATCTCTTACTGCTGATATTTCTGGTGTTGTTACTACAATAGCACGATCTGCCCCTGCAATTGCATTTTTAAAGCCTTGTTCTATACCAGCAGGACAATCAATTAAAATATAATCAAAATTTTCTTTCAGCTCTAATGTAAGCTTTTGCATTTGCTCTATGCTTATAGAGTTTTTATCCTTAGTTTGGGCTGCTGGCAGTAAATACAAACCATCATATCTTTTATCCTTTATTAAACCTTGTTTTAACCTGCAAACGTTTTCAATTACATCAACAATATCATAAACAATTCTATTTTCTAATCCCATTACTACATCCAGATTTCTAAGGCCTATATCAGCATCTACTACTACAACTTTATAGCCTAATTCAGCTAGACCAGTTCCTATATTAGCTGTAGTGGTAGTTTTGCCCACTCCTCCTTTACCAGATGTTACTACAATAACTTCACCCATAATCCTTCCTCCCATCGTATCTATAATTAAATAATTTTTATTACTAATTTAATAATTACTTTTTGTTTAAATAGGGTTCAATATATACCATATTACCTTTTACTCTTGCTAATTCTGGAACTTTTGGTTTTTCATATTCACCGTCAGGTGCTCTAGTTATAACATCCGAAATCCTAAGTTGTGTAGGATCTAAATAAAACGCTGCCACCGAAGCATCCCTGTTACCATTTGAACCTGCATGTGCAACCCCACGTAAACTACCCATAACTATAATGTTACCATAAGCTATTATTTCTGCTCCTGGATTTACATCCCCTAAAACAACCACATTACCTTCATAACTTATATTTTGTCCTGACCTTAATGTGCCTTTAATAAATTTTGTTTTACCTTCTGTTATCCCTGTAAACACAGACTCAACAGGCTCTGTTTTATTTAAAGCTTCCCTTTCTTCTGGCTTTAACACATATATTTTATATCTTGTTGCCATCAATAACTCTAACTCTTTTTTTTCTTCTACAGTTAATGTATCGCAGTGTATATCAAAAATTTGAGCACCTTTAAAAAAATATTGGGCTTTTTCAATTTTATTAATTAACTGTTCTTTTATAATTTCAAAATCATATTGTGGCTTAATATAAATTAAAATTCCATTTTTAGTTCCTTTAAATTCAATTACATTTTCATAAATCATTGGTATTCCCTCCAACAATATATTGCCACTATTATATAAATTCTCTATAAATCATATATATCCTTCTTTTTTTTATATATAATCGCTAGACATAAATAGCTATCTTTCTAAGTTAATCTACATAATTTTAAATTACGCAAGAAAACTTGCTCCATGGCCCACTCAATTTTTAATAGTACTAAAAAATTCAAGTGCTTAAGGTAATAACTTGTTTTCAATCATAAATTCTTCACCATCATTAGTTACATTTAAACCCATATATTCAGCTACAATTTCCCTAAATATAGGGGCTCCATATCCTCCTGAACCACCTTGAGGAATTAAAATTGCTATTGCAATTTGCGGATCTTCATAGGGAGCAAAACCAGTAAACCAAGTAAAATTATCATATTCAGGCTTAAATTGATCAATATCCTTGTCTTTTATATTAGAATTTAATTGCTTTATAGCCTCTCTCATAACAAAAGCATTATCTATATACTTAGCATTGTTTTTATTTGTCTCTTTTAATTCTGACATTTTTTCTTCCACTTGCTTTAAAGAAATTCCAAACTTTGATAAGTGGGTTTTTAAATACTCCACTTCATCTAATGGCGGAATTTTGCCTGATTTTTGTGCTGTACCTGTTTTAGCAGCAACATTTACAGGTAAATTATTGAAAGTCAATCTAGTTGATCCTATTGATGTCACTTGATGCATACCAAGCTTTATTTCATTTAAATTATTATAATCATTTAATTCAATTCTTTCTAATAATTCTGTAGGATATTCTTTGATTTGTCCATCTTTAATAGATTTAGATTTATTAACAACACTAATATTATACTTATATCCTTCATTGGCTAAAATAGACATGAAGTTCGCCATTTGAATTGGAGTATATGAATGTTCTCCCTGTCCAATAGCAAAATTCATAGTATCTGCTACACTCCATTTAGCTTGATTAAAATAACTATACTTAGCCACATCAGTATATACACTTGCTTTTTCCTCTATAACACCTAACTCTATTATTCGCTTTTCAATAGTTGATCTGGAAGGGTTTTCCTCCGCCCAACTTACTATTTCATCTATTATTTCTTTTAGATTTTCTGCACTTAACTCTACCTTTTCTGAATCTAAATCTTCTAGACTCATTTGTCTGTTTAAATAGTTTTTTAACATAGCTTTAACAGTTACTAATTTTCTTTCTAAACTAGGTACGCCTCCTGACCTTTCTCTTGGTATATCTATTTCTATACCTGTACGGTCATTTAATCCGAATTTTTTTGTATAATCAATTAATATTTCTGGTGTCATATTAATTGGAAGAGGCCTGCCTGCCCCATAATCATATCCATTAGCTATTGAATAAAAATAATAGTTATTAGAATCTCTAATAGCCTCAACTATACCTTGATAACCCATAGTCCCTCTGCTTTGATTCCATAACCAGTTACCAAAAGAATGTCCTCCAATTTTAATAAAACCCTTATCTAATATTTTGTAATCAGGACTAAGCCCTTGATCTAAAGCAGCAATACCAACAAGCATTTTGAAAGTTGAACCCGGTTGTACCGCAGTGCTTAATGCCATATTCATAAGTGGTCTAGGAGATAACATATCCCTTTCATTTTCTGGCATTAAAATTTTCCAATCAGATGTACTTATACCAGTGGCAAAAAGATTAGGATCATAGGCTGGATAACTAGCTGATGCTAAAAGCTTACCATTTTTAACATCTATAACTACAACAGCACCAGATTTTGCATTTTCTCTAATTCTACCTGAACCTAAGAAGGTGTTTCTTCCCCACCTAGTTTCATAAGTTCCTCCTGTCTGAATAGCCTTTAAGACATCCTCTAATACTTCCTCTGTCTTTTTTTGTAAACTTGCATCTAATGATAAATATAAGGTTTCTCCTGGAATTGGTTCCTTCCTTTCCAAGACCTCTACTAGTCTTCCACTAGAATCTACAAGTATTTTTTGGTATCCATCGACTCCTTTTAAAGTCTCTTCAAATTTATGTTCAAGTCCTGTTTTGCCTATAATATCGCTTGGTAAATACTTTAGTTCTTTAATGTATTTATCTATTTCATGCTGCTGTGCTATCTTACCTAAGTTTCCTAGTAGATGAGCAGCTAATTCTCCTTGTGGATAATATCTAATTGGTTCTACAACTACACTTATTCCTGGTAGTTCTGATATGTTTTCTTCAATCTGAGCTACAGATTGAGGTGAAATATCCTGGGCTATTTTAACTGGGTTATACTGTAAATAACCACTGCTTCTTATTTGCTGTCGAACAACCATTATTTTTCTAGCATCTTCAAAGGAATAGTCTTCAGATATTTCATAGTTTCTTCTAATCTTATTAAATACTTCTATAGCTTCAATCTCATATTCATTTTCTTTAAACCCATAAGATTTAAGCCAATCTTCTTTTTTTAAGACATTTGTATATTTCCATCTAGTATTTTCTTTTATAGATATAGGTACAGTTAAATCTGGTACTTTTAAGAGTTCAAGTTGTGCCTCTATAGGATCATCTATGTTTATTTCATATCTTTTCTTCAAAATTTCAAAAGCTTCTTCACCATCTTTAACACCTACTAGTCCATACATTTCCTTCCAATTAGCCAGATCTATATCATAAGTAAAAGTATAATCACCAGATTCTGTTAAAACAATTGGAAATTCATCAGTATACTCATCATCATTTTTTTCCAATATATTTGTTAACTTTAATGCTACTGTATTTATCTCTTCACTATCTATTTCATTTCTCATAATTTGAACAGTAAAGCTAGGACGACTTCCAGCCAATAGCTTCCCATACTTATCTCTAATTTCTCCTCTTGGTGCACTTAATGGAATGTTTTTAAAAATTCTATTTTCAGCCTGTTCTCGATAATTTTGTCCTTCAACTATCATTAAAGCTGCTAATCTTAAAGTTATAATAACTACAATTATAATAAATACTAAAAGGGTTATATTATGTCTATTTTTTAATTTTTCAAACAACTATATCCCCCCAATTAATATCTTTTTTTCATTAAACTTGATTTAAATAGTTTTGATATGTAATAATAAATAAAAATAGAAATAATAGAATTATATATTACTTCTATTA
>CAYLXY010000155.1:0-5002 GCA_964387405.1 uncultured Clostridiaceae bacterium | reverse complement strand
AATAAAAAGTGGAGGAATTTAATTTGATTACTATTGGTGTTGTTACAGCTTAGTGATAAAGGTTCTAAGGGTAAAAGAGTAGATGAAAGTGGTCCTTTAATAGGTGAACTTTTACAATCTATAGGTGGTGTAGTAAAAGAATATGTTATTGTTCCCGATGAAAGACAAAAATTATCAGAAACTCTAATTTATATGTGTGATGATGCGAAACTTGATATTATTTTTACAACAGGTGGAACTGGTTTTTCTACAAGAGATATTACTCCAGAAGCAACCTTAGATGTAATAGATAGATTAACTCCAGGTATTTCAGAAGCTATTAGAATGAAAAGTCTAAGTATTACACCTCATGCTATGCTCTCTAGAGCTGTATCTGGTATTAGAAAGCAAACTTTAATAATAAACTTACCAGGTAGCCCAAAGGGAGTAAAGGAATCTTTAGAAATTATTTTACCTGTACTTTCCCACGGTGTAGGTATTTTAAAAGGAACAGATAGAGAATGTGGAAATAGCATTAAATGATGCTTTATAATTTAAAAAACCTAGAATATAATCCTTTTACTATGGATAATTATTCTAGGTCTTTTAAAATTAATCAATAGATTTATTCCTCTAAAATAAAACTTCCAGATTTACCACCAGTTTTTTTAACTAATCTTACATCTGTCAAGCGCATTTTTCTATCCATCGCCTTACACATATCATAAATTGTAAGTCCTGTTACAGACACAGCAGTTAATGCTTCAATTTCTACACCAGTTTTTCCTCTTGTTCTAACTACTGCTTCAATGTCTATTTTATTATTATCTTTATCTATATTAAAGTTAATATCTGCACCAGTTAAATTAATATTATGGCACATTGGAATAATATCACTAGTTTTTTTAGCAGCCATTATTCCAGCTACTTGAGAAACAGCTAAAACATCACCTTTTTTTACACGACCTTCTACAATCCTTTCTAATGTTTCTGGCATCATATAAATACTAGCTCGTGCTATAGCTTCTCTTTTAGTATCTGACTTATCTCCAACATCCACCATTTTAGCTCTTCCTTCTTCATTAAAATGGGTCAATTTATCCATATATCTTAGCCCCCTCAATTTTTATTATTATATTTTATATATGAGATTTCATTCACCAATAGTAACTATTTCTACTTCCATATTGTCTATAGCATCTTCAATCAGTTCTTCTACATTTAATTTTTCTTCAGATTTAAGAATTTTATGCAATTTGGGTTGAGTAACCGGATGCTTTGGAAGAAATACAGTACAACAATCTTCAAAGGGTAAAATTGAAGTTTCATAAGTATCAATTTTCTTTGATAGATCTACAATATCTACCTTATCCATAGCTATTAAAGGTCTAAATATAGGCATTTCAACAGATTGGTTTGTTACATAAAGACTTTTCACTGTTTGGCTTGCTACTTGACCAATACTTTCTCCTGTTACTAGAGCATCACAATTATTATCTTGTCCAACTCTTTCTGCTATCTTCATCATAAACCTTCTAGATAAAATTGTCATCTCAGCTTCAGGACATTTTTCATTTATTTCCTTTTGAATAGTTAGTAAATTTATAGAATATAATTTTATTTTCCCACAATAGTTTGAAAGAATTTTAGCAAGATCAATTACTTTTTCCTTAGCCCTATCACCAGTGAAAGGATAACTGTGAAAATGTATTGCTTCTATATCTACTCCTCTTTTTGCAACAAGCCAACCTGCCACAGGACTATCAATACCTCCAGAAAGAAGCAAAAGAGCCTTACCATTAGTACCTAAAGGTAAACCACCAAAGCCACTAATTTTATTACTAAAAACAAAAGCCTTGTCTCTAATTTCAACATAAATATAAACATCAGGATTATGGACATCTACAGTAATATTATCTATATTTTCAAATAAATGACCACCTACATCCCTACTAATTTCTAAAGAAGTTGATGGAAATTTTTTATCAGCTCTTTTAGTCTCCACTTTAAAAGTTTTAATATTACTATCTGCAATTCTATTCTTAAGCTCATTTAATGCTACCTCTTTTATTTTATCCATATCCACTTCAAATTTTTTTGCAACACTAATAGATACAATTCCAAATACCTTTTTTACCCTATCTGTAATATCCGATACATTGTGATCTCCAACTTCTATATAAATTCTGCTATGGGCCTTATATACCTTAATCTTTCCTAAATCTGATATAGAATGTCGAATATGTCTTACCAACTTATCCTCAAAAAATCTTTTATTAAGTCCTTTAAGCATTATCTCCCCATAACGAATTATTACTACATTTTCCACTATATAATTACCTCCCAATAATACTTTTTAAACTAATATAATGTTTCTTTACATTTTTTACCACATAATCTATTTCATCTTTTGTATTTGTATAAGTCAAACTAAATCTAAGGGATCCATCAATAAGATTTTCTGGAACATTTATAGCCTTTAAAACATGACTATATTCTTTTCTTTTAGATGAACAAGCAGAACCAGAAGATACATAAATTCCATCTTCTTCTAGACTATGTAGCATAATTTCACTCTTAACTACCGGAAAACAAATATTAATAATATGTGGAGCAAAACTCTCATTGTTTTCTGATACTATATGTATACCTTCAATTTCATTTTTAAATAGATCTATAAAATAATCTCTTAAAGTATTTAAATACTCAATATTTTTATTCTGTTCATCCATAGTTAATCTAACTGCTTCCCCTAAACCATAAATACCAGGTACATTTTCAGTTCCTGATCGAATCCCCATCTCTTGACTTCCACCACTTAACAAGGGACTAACTCTAATTCCTTTTTTAATATACAAGGCTCCTATACCCTTAGGACCATGGATTTTATGCCCACTTATTGAAAAACTATCAACCTTCAAGTCTTTTAATTTAAACTTAATTTTTCCAAAAGATTGAACTCCATCCACATGAAATAAAATCTTACTATTTATATTTTTAATAATTCTACCAATCTCTTCTATTGGTTGAATACAGCCTATTTCATTATTAACATGCATTAAACTAACTAAAATTGTATTATCTTTAATTGCATCCTTCAATTGATCTATAGATATAAATCCTTTTTCATCTACATCTAAATAAGTAACCTCATAGCCTTGTTTTTCTAATATATTAAATGTATTTAATACAGATTTATGTTCTGTTTTACAAGTAATAATATGATTCCCAGCTCTTTTGTAAGCATCAACTATTCCTTTAATAGCTAAGTTATTGGCTTCAGTCCCACTAGATGTAAATATTACTTCATCTTCTCTGCAGCCTAATGCTTTGGCTAGAATTCTTCTAACTCTTTTTATTTCTTTTTCTACTTCCATACCTTTTCTATGTAAAGATGAAGGATTAGCATATTCTTTTTCTAATGATTTTAAAATAGCTTCTACAACTTCTTTTCTTGGTTTTGTAGTAGCTGCATTATCTAAATAAATTTCCATATTTTCACCCTCATTTTAATATTACAAATATTATAAAAAACTCCCCCTTAGATTGTTATTTCAACCTTTATAAAGGAGGAGATTATTTTATATTATATACTATCTATTTTTTAAGCTCGTGTTCCTTGATAAAGTCATTGATTACTTTATTAAGATCTAAATCTCCTACTTCATCAAGCTCATAATGTACACGTGTATGAGGCTTGTTAATATTAATTACCCTACTTAAATCAATTGGTGTACCTATAATAACAGAATCGCAATCAGTTTTATTTATAGTTTCTTCAAGATCTTTTAACTGTTGTTTACCATAGCCCATTGCAGGAAGTAATGTTCCTATATGTGTATATTTATTCAGTGTATCTACTAAAGTACCTACTGCAAAAGGACGAGGATCTACTAGTTCCTTTGCACCTAATCTTTGGGCTGCAATTGTTCCAGCACCTAATTTCATTTCCCCATGTGTTAAAGTAGGACCATCTTCAACAACTAATACTCTTTTATCCTTAATTACATCTACATCGTCCACTGTAATTTTGGATTCTGCTTTAATAATAGTAGCATTTCCGTTAACAAGTTTTATATTCTTCTCAACTGTATCTATATCTTCTTGATTAGCACTATCTATTTTATTAATAATAGCTACATCAGCGAGTCTTAAACTAACTTCCCCAGGATAATAATCTAATTCATGTCCTGCACGATGTGGATCTAGGACTACAAGAGATAAATCCGATTCGTAAAATGAAAAGTCATTATTTCCTCCATCCCATAAAATAACATCACAGCCATCAGGATCTTTTTCAGCTGCTCTTAAAATATCTTCATAATCTACTCCAGCATAAATAATATTTCCACGTTCAACATGTGGCTCATATTCTTCCATCTCTTCAACAGTACAACTATGCTTCTTTAAATCTTCTACACTTGCAAATCTTTGTACCCTTTGAGCAACTAAATCACCATAAGGCATAGGATGTCTAACTGCAACTACTTTAAGATCATCTTCCATTAATAATTCAATAACTTTACGTGATGTCTGGCTTTTTCCACAACCTGTTCTTACTGAACAAATTGATATTACAGGCTTATTACTTTTTAACATAGTACTTTTAGGCCCAAGAAGCATAAAATCTGCACCAGCTGCATTAACAATTGCACTTATACCCATTACATCTTCATACTTAACATCACTATATGCAAAAACACATTCATCTACTTCTAATTCTTTAATCAATTCAGCTAATCTTTCTTGTGGATATATTGGAATTCCTTCCGGATACATATCCCCTGCTAATTCATTAGGATATTTTCTATCATCTATATCTGGTATTTGAGCTGCGGTAAATGCTACAACTTTATATTTATCATTATTACGATAATAGGTATTAAAGTTATGAAAATCTCTTCCTGCTGCTCCTATAATGATAACGTTTTTCTTTTTCATGTCATTCACTCCCTGATTATTTTGATTTATAATTATACATATATTTGAATAGTTATTCTGTTTGATATATTATACATTTATT
>CAYLXY010000154.1:0-5021 GCA_964387405.1 uncultured Clostridiaceae bacterium | reverse complement strand
TGTATCTATTGATTGTTCTAGCATTTGTGAGAATATTTTTTGTAAATCTAAAGATTCTGGTGTAGTTCTTATAGATTCTGTTTCTGTATTTCCAATCCAGTTAGAAATAGTTCCTATAAGTCCAACTTTTTTATTAGAAAATTCTAAAATATTTTTTACCATATATGTGACTGAAGTTTTTCCATTTGTTCCTGTAATACCTATTAATTTTAATTTTTTTGTAGGTTCTTTATAAAAAAGATTTGCTATTAAAGACATTGTTCTTCTTGCATTTTCAACTTGAATTGAGGTTATTCCTTCTATTGCTATTTCTTTTTCTGAAATAATTGCTACAGCACCCCTATTAATCGCCTCTTCTATGTATAATTCTCCATCTGTTTTAAATCCCTTTATAGATATAAATAAACTACCTTTACTTACGAATGGAGAATAATACTGAATATCTTTAATCTTTATATTTGTATATCCTATAATTTTTTTAATTTTAATTTTATTAAGAAGTTTTTCTAATATCATACCATTCCTCCTTTATTTCTATTATTAACTTTTATTCGAATTTTTAAAAGGCAACTAAAATTAAAGTTTTATCCTTAATTTTAGTTGCCCATCCTTATAGTATTATATATTTACCGTGTTTATTCGGGCTTAAATTCTACACTTATTATTGTACCTGAATCCACAATTGTTCCTGCTACAGGATATTGAGTGGATGCTAATCCACTACCACTAATTTTTAATCTTAAACCTAAATTGCTTAAAATAACATTCACTTCTCTAATAGTTTTGCCTTTTAAATCTGGAATTTCTACAGAAGAAGGAATATTTCCATTTGGTTTTGTATACAGGAGTATAATAGATCTTTCAGGAATTTTTGCCCCTGGCTTTGGAAACATATCTACAACTATTGCATTTTCATCTGCATAGTGCTCTGGCTCTGTATTAAATTGGAGGTTTTTATTAACTAATATTTTACCAGCTTCTTTAACAGTGATATTTCTAACTTCTGGTAGTACAACTTCATTTTTAATAAACTCTTCTTCTTTGTCTGTATATTTAGGCTTAATTTCTAAATATCTTAATGAGTCCTCTAGTATTTCTTTGGCTATAGGAGCCGATGTTATACTCCCATAGGTACTAAAACCTCTTGGTTCGTCAACGATTGTTAAAACTGCTAATTGAGGGTCATCTGCTGGAGCTATACCTACAAATGAAGATACATATAAACCTTGTGCATAACCTTTGCCTACAACTTTCTGAGCAGTACCTGTTTTTCCTCCTACTCTATAGCCTGGAATATAGGCATGGCTTCCTGATCCGTCTGAAACAGCGGCTTCCATTATTTCACGCATTGCCTTTGATGTTGTCTCTGAGATAACCTGCCTTACCATGGTTTCCTCAAAACGATGAATTACATTGCCTTCCTTGTCTACTAATTCTTTTACTATCCGTGGTTTCATTAGCTTTCCGTCATTGGCAATTGCAGCTACTGCATTAATTAGTTGTATAGGTGTTACAGAAATACTTTGGCCAAAAGAAATTGTAGCTAACTCTACTGGTCCAACATCATTTATATTATACATAATAGATTTTCTTTCTCCTGGAAGATCTATGCCCGTGATATCAGACATTCCAAACCCATCTATATAATTATATAATGTTTCTGCACCCATCTTTTGACCTAATTCTACAAACACTGGATTACATGAGTTTTTAACTGCCTCTACTAGTGTTTGAGTTCCATGAGGGTTATACCATCTCCAACACCGAATTCTTCTACCTGCTACCATTATATGTCCATTACTGGTAAAAGTACTTTCTGGTCTAGCTACTCCTTCTTCTAATGCAGCAGCTGTGGTAACTAATTTAAAAGTAGAACCAGGTTCATATGTGTCATTAATTACAGGATTTCTCCACATTGCAAATAATGTTTTTAATTCCTCATCATTATCCATGGTTTCCATTTCTTTTTTTGATTCTTCTTCTATGGGTGTCCATGGAGAATTAGGATCATAATCAGGCTTAACAGCCATAGCTAGTATTTCTGATGTTTTAATATCCATTACAATTGCATATACTCGTTTTGATTTATGAATTTCTAAAGCATTTTCAACAGCTTTTTCTGCAAAATGTTGTATAACTTCGTCTATTGTAAGTACAACATTAAGTCCATCCTCTGCTTGATAATATTTTTCAGTACTAAAGGATAGTTGTCTGCCTTTTCCATCAGTGTTTTTAATCCAACGTCCTGGTATTCCACTTAAATATTTTTCATATTCTAATTCTATACCAGCAATTCCCTGATTATCAACATTTGTATGTCCTAAAATATATGCAGCAAAATCTCCATAAGGATAAAATCTTTTATTGCTTTCAGCAATGAAAATTCCTTTTAAATTTTCTGTTCTAATGGCTTTTGCAAGTTCATCATCAATATGAGCTGCAATAGTTGTTATTGACTGATTAGATTTTATTTTTTTTAATACTTCTTCTTCATCAAGTTCTAAAATAGTTGATAGGACTTTAGCTGTTTCTTCATGTTTCTCTACTTCACTGGGATGCACCCATACTGTATTTGTACTAGCACTTATGGCTAGTTCTTTCCCATTTCTATCATAAATTATTCCACGTTTTGCAGGTATAGGTATATCCCTTGTTTGATATCTATTAGCTATATCTTTATATTTTTCTCCTCTTACTATTTGTATCCATCCTAGTCGCACTATAAGTCCAAATAAAACTACTGATACAATTGCAAACATTACTATAAGTCTTTTTTTGCTAGAAATACTAGGCTGAGACACTTAGACTTCCCCCTTTAATTCTTTATATAACTAGTTAGTTTTTTTAAAAAACCATATGAGCCTCTATTATTATTTTTCATGGGATCATTATAGTTCAACTTATTGATTTCGTTAGTCAACATTGCAACCTTTGCTGGATTAATGTTTATATTTATCATTTGCTCAGTGGTTGGATAGTCCATTTGTAAATTATTTCTTGCCTCACTTTCTATCCATCCTGATTTTGAAACCTTCTCTACTTCTACTTTTAATTTTGTTCTCTCTACTTCTAATTTTTCAAGTTGCTTTTCCAAATTATTAACATTATTTCTAGCTTCAGTAATAGCTGTAAATCTTGTCAGAATAAATATGCTACATATAAATATAATAGCAATAATCATTGTTATGAGAATTTTTTCAAATCTGTAACTTTTTTTTCTTTTTTTATTTCTATGAATTTGACCTTGTTTTCTTTCTTCTTTCCGTTCTTCTACTTGTTCATAGGTGTATGTAGATTCTTTCCGAGCTAATACCAATTTTATTCACCCTTTCTCTACTTTAGAACTTATCTATATTTTTTCTGCCACACGTAACTTAGCGCTTCTCGATCTTGGATTCACTTCAAGCTCTTCTTCTGTAGGTACTATTGGTTTTCGTGTAATTATTTTTACTAGTGATTTTTTATTACATTTACAAATTGGAAATTCTATGGGACAGGTACAGGGATTTGCCAAGGACCTGAAAGTATTTTTTACTATTCTATCCTCTAAAGAGTGGAATGTGATAATACAGATTCTTCCCTTTGTATTTAGTTTTTCAACAGCTGCTTCTATAGTATTTTTTATAATGTCTAATTCTCCATTAACTTCAATTCGTATAGCTTGAAAAGTTCGTTTTGCTGGATGAGGTCCATCCATTCGTGCTCCTTTTGGAATTGCTTTTTTTATAATATCGACTAATTGATGTGTATTTTCTATCTCTTTCTCTTTTCTAAATTTTACAATGAATTGGGCTATACGTCTTGCCCATCTTTCTTCTCCATAATTTTTAATAATTTCTTCAAGATCTTTTTCACTATATTCATTAACTATATATCTAGCTGTTAAGGGGTTTCTATTATCCATCCTCATATCTAATGGAGCATTTTGCATATAGGAAAATCCTCGCTCTGCTTGATCTAGTTGGTGTGATGATACCCCCAAATCTAATAAGAGTCCATCAAATTTTTCTATCTTAAGATCTTCTAATATAAATTTTAAATTACTGAAGTTATTTCTAACTAGTTTCACTTTATTGCTTACATTAGTTAGAATTTCTGTGGCTGCTTTAATAGCATTTTCATCCTGATCAATTCCGATTAATAGGCCATTTTCATCAAGATGCTTTATAATTTCACTAGAGTGGCCTGCACCTCCTAATGTTCCGTCGATATAAATACCATCCCTTTTTATATTTAAATTTTCAATACATTCTTCTAATAAGACAGATACATGTTTAAATTCCATTTTCTCACCTTCATCTATATATTAAATACCTAATTCTGCCATCTTACTTGCTATTTCATCATAACTTAAATTATCATCACTATTATATTTCTGCCATTCAGCATTACTCCAAATCTCTACCCTTGTACCTACTCCTATAATTACAGCATCCTTTTGTAGATTAGCATGCTCTCTTAGATTGTTTTTAATCCTTATTCTTCCCTGACTATCTAGTTCACATTCTGTTGCACCGGAAAAAAAGAATCTTACAAAAGCCCTTGCATCCCTATTAGTTAATGGTAATTGTTTTAACTTGTTTTCCAATATACTCCATTCATCCATAGAATATATAAACAAACAATTATCCAGTCCCTTTGTAAGGATGAAGGATTCTCCTAGCTCTTCTCTGAATTTTGCTGGAATACTTACTCTCCCTTTAACATCAACTGAATGAGTATATTCTCCTATAAACATTTTCATACCACCCTTATGGGATTTCACCCCACTACATACCACTTTGTACCACTTTAACATACTAATTCTATTATTTTTAACAAAGTCCTTCTATATTTAAAATTAAATTTCAAAAAACAAAAAAAATAGTATGAAAAGACTACTTTTCTATACTATTTCCAAGAAAGTTGATATTAGTTGCCTTTTTGTTCAACTAGCTCTGCGACAACTTTACTTGCCTAGTTTTAGATCATAAAAAAACTGCTAGTATACTAGCAGTTTTTTAGTTATCTAATTATATTAT
>CAYLXY010000153.1:0-5025 GCA_964387405.1 uncultured Clostridiaceae bacterium | reverse complement strand
TCAATAATATCCTCCTATCTTCTAATCTCCTAATACTTCATTTATTATTTGGGCCATCTGCCTATTGTTAAGCTGGTCTCTAAAATGAACAGTGTAGCCATCTTCAGATAGAATCTCAAAAAACACTTTCGCACATTCTAAGTTAACTTTTTCTGTCCCTCTAATATTATTTTTGTCTTCAACATCTTTTGTTTCCACTATTATGTTTAGTTCCTTTTCTCCTGTGGATTTTTTTACAATATACATAAAATCAGGGCTATACATTCCACCAGTAATAGTGGGTATTGCGATACTAGAACGTGGTATTTTCCCATACACAACTACTTCTTCTATGTCTGCCATTATATTTTTCTTCTCTAAAGGAGAATCGAAAGCAAAGGCATCATATAGATATTTATCACTAGGAGTACCTTCGACTAGTTTTGTGCCTATCCTTCCTTGTGTAATTTCTTTTCTAGGGCTTCCATCTTCATATGAAAGAGCAGTAGCTCCCACAGGAGTAGAGCTTTTTTTATAATGGAATCGACCTTGTAAATTCTCATTTTTCCATTCATGGAACTTTTGAATAATAATGCTTGCGGTATTTTCATTAATATGTTCTGGTTTTATCAATTCATTTTCTTTAGAAAACTTGGACATTGCCGAATGTAAAACTGAAATAGGTATATTAGTTCCTTGCATTATCCTCTTTAAAAATTCGCTATATAGAAGAGGTCTAGAAATAATATATTGTACTCCAGATTCCGAAAGAATTGACATCTCACTTCCATCACTATGGACAACATCTCTGGAGCTAGTCATGGTGACATCAGTAAAGACATCTTTCTCTTTTAGTATTGATATAACCACATCTTCAATATTTTCATCTAAGTCTTTATCATAAAAAAGTAAATAACGTTGATTTATTTTCTCCCATAATTCTTTGATTTCGTTATAGGCAGCTTTTCTTATTTTTACAGGCTTTGGTTTCTCTTTATTTCTATCTTTAACTTTTCCAGACTCTAACCCCACTGTAAACTCAGGATATTCTGTAAAGAAGGCATCTCTTTTATCTGATTTTATATTCATTTTTCTATCTATATATCCTTTAGCGTAGAGATCATCAAACAATTCATCAGAAGTAAGGTTGCATTTTTTAGCTACTTCTTCCAGTTTTTCTTCTGTTATTGTTGTAGCCTGTGGTAACTCTCCATTTATCTGGTCTATTAGTTTCTGAGCAAAATCTGCCTCTGTAAAATCTACTATATAATTTAATTGAAACTCCTCACTAGAAATCCTATTCCCATTTTCATCAACTGGAAGTCTAAGCCCTCTACCAACCTCTTGCAATTTGCTTATTTCACTTCCACTAGAACGTAGCTTGGCAATGGTAAAGACATTAGGATTGTCCCAACCTTCTTTTAGAGTCCACTTAGAAAATAAAAATCTTCTTGTGTTAGCAGAGCCATCAGGATTTTTAAAAGACAGAAGCTGTTTTTTACTGTTTAAAATCTCATCAACTTCTTTAGCTATATCTTCATCTGAGTCACTATTGTCTTGTGAAAAGTAACCAGCATGACAAGAGGAAATATTTGCTAGACTTTCTTCTAAATATTCTTTATACTCATCTTCATATTCATTGAGACTAGAGATTTCCCTCTCTAAATTTTCCTTTAAAAGTCTTTCAAAAGTATTCAGAAGATATGGCTCTTTGCCATCTTCTATTTCACGATATGATGCGATATCATCTATAAAAAATAAGGCTAAAGTTTTTATTTTAAAGTTCCTTCCACAAAAGTTTGCTTTTTCTATTTCAAAATGTCTTTCTAAAGCTAGTCTCATCATTTGTTCTTGGTAGGATGTCATATATATATCTACATCCAGCTCTTCACCTTGAGTTTTTTCAATACCGTTTGAAAATTCCAATCTAGAAGCAAATACTGCATCTAAAGTAATACCTTCAAAGGCTTCACTAATAACAGATAAAGATTCACCTTGTTGTATAGTATAGGTTTTTGTTGTTTCATCTTGTTTTTTATATTGAAAGTTTGCTGACTTATTTTTATTATCTATACTTGTTATTTTAATTTTTTCTTGTTTTTTTGAAACAGGCTCAAAATGTTCTTTAGCTACTCCTTTTATTAAATTTTGATTGAAAGAATCACAGGCATTAAGATCATAAAGAAGATTTTGATAGTCTTTTACGATTAATCTATTTTTCCCACGACCACTAGAAGTTTCTGGAAAAGTAGCCCCATATCTAATTATAGCTTGAGGTTGTAGTTCTTCTGAAATTACTTTAAAAGCTGTTTGATTTCTTGAAAATCTGTGAGGTTCATCAATCATTACAATAGGTTTAGTCGCTTTTAAAGCATCAAAAGGTCTAAAATAGCCTTCGACTCCACTATCATAATCATCTCGGCTGAGCATTCCATTCTTTCTAAAGGTTAGTAATTGCATATTGACTAAAAGCACGTAAATCTTTTTTGAATTTTGTGAAGAACCTTTAGCAAATTCACTTACAACACTAGGGAAATAAAATCTCCCTTTTCTTCTAGTTTGTGATTCTAATATTCCTACTTCAATTTCTGTGCCATACCCACATACATCAGTAAAATGTTTCTTGGCATATTCATCCTTTAAAAACTGTCCTGTTCCTGCTTTTATTGCAAGAGAGGGTACAGCAATTATGAATTTGTTAAAACCATAATTCTTATGAAGTTCATATATAGTTTTAGTATAAACGTAGGTTTTCCCTGTGCCTGTCTCCATTTTAATATCAAGATTTAAAACATCATCTACCGGTAATTTACTTCTGTATTCAGCAGGTAATTTTTTTTGTATTTCATCAATATTTTTTCTTAATTGTCCATCAGCTAAATTTATAAGGGGGTTTTCATAAAAAAGTCTACTTTCATTTATTTGAATTCCATCAAAAACTTGGTTTACCTTATCAACTGCTTTTTGCTGATGGGACAAATCTTTTTGTAAAATAAGTTCCATTTTATTAATAACCTCCCATCAATAACGAACATCGAAGTTGATATTCAGATTTTTCTCTGTTCCTTTTAATCTTTTAAGATTCGTTTTTATTTGTTCCATTTCTGTCCATGTAAAACTATAGCCAAAAAGAACAACATTCTCAGGATTGAACTTACCTTCAGTTTCATACATTACTACAAGGCTTTCTATAGCTTCATCAGGAATTTGAATGTCTATAAGATATAAGTGATTTTTCATATAATATCCCTTATATCCTGCCAAATCTATTTCTTCGGCTTCATCTACAAGGCCATATCCATCATTAGCCATCCAAGTTTTTAGAACTGTTTCTTTCCCAAATTCTTCTAAAATGCTCTCATCTCCAACAAGTTTAAGTTCATTAGGATCAAACTTTTCCATTTTATCAATAGTTTTAGATATGGGCTCTTGTAAAGTATAATGCTTAAATCCTAAATCTATTTCCGTATCTGGATTGTCTTCTTTGATTTTATTCGCTGCTTTAATTATTCTACCCATGCCAACTTGGTCTATTGTTTTATATCCAGCTTTATCAGCTTCACTATTTTCTTTCACTTCTTCTGGTAATTGAATCATAATATACTTTCTATTGCCCTTATCTTCAGCATTAAGCTTCATAATTGAATGGGCTGTAGTAGCTGAGCCTGAAAAAAAATCTAATATAATATCATTTTTATTCATCCCTAAAAGAGCACAACGGGATATTGTTCCTATTGGTTTAGGTTTTGGAAAAATTCTTTTGTCAAATCCCAATTTAATAAATTCCTCTGTCCCTCGCTCAGTATTTATATCTTTAAAGGTCCAAGAACTAGTAGGCTTAACTAGACTACGACCTTCTAAATAATCCATTTCCATAATGCCCCATATCTTTCGATTTGGCATAAACTTAGGGTGGATTTTTTCCAAATTATTTTCAGCTGTTTTAAGCTCCCATCGCCAATTACCTTCTTTTCCATCACTTCTTTGAGGAAATATTTGTATGTATCCCTCTTTATCATAAGATTTATAATCAGGATAAAAATGTCCTGTTTTTTTGTTGTAATAAAAATAATAAAACAAATTAGGCCTATCTTCACGTAAATCATTCTCACCAGTTTTTCTTAAATCTATTTCTCTATACTTTTTTCCATGTTTATCAATTTTATTATATCTTCTTATTATAACGTCTGTAGGTTCAAAGCCATTCCAAGTCAAATCTTTTATAGTTCTTGCATAAACTATAATATATTCATGTGCTGTCGCTATAAAATCATCATCTGAGCGTCCCTTAGGATTATTTGTGTTTGCTATACTTCCGACAAAATTTTCTTCTCCAAAGACATCATCACAAATCAATTTTAAATTATGGCATTCATTATCATCGATAGAAATAAAAATAACACCATCCTCTGTGAGTAAATCTCTGGCTAATAATAATCTAGGATACATAAACATAAGCCATGCTGAATGGGATGCTGAACCTCGTTTCGTTAAATCAAGGATTCTCATAGCTTTTTCTTCACTAATGCTTAATTTCTCAGATAAATTTTCCACTGTAAAGTCAAAGCTATCATTGTAAACAAAACCATCAGAACCTGTATTATAAGGTGGGTCTATGTAAATACATTTTATTTTGCTCGAATAAGATTTGAGTAAGTGCTTAAGACCATCTAAATTATCACCACTAATATAGATGTTCTCGCTATTTTTATTCTCATCCCTATTGTTATGTTCTTCATTTGGGACTACTACTGTGGTTGTATCAACAGAAGCAAGTAGCCTTGCGTAATTTTTCCCTAGAAACTTTAATTCATAACCTTCATCAATGATATTAACATCCTCACTTAAAAATCCTTTAAATCTCTCGATGTCAAAAGAACCATCCTTATTGAAACAGGCTGGGAAATGTTCTTTTAAAATTTCTAATTCTTTTGAATTAGGAGCTTTATTTTCATTTTTATCCAATATTTCTTTTATCATATTAATATCCTCCTTAATCAATCCTCATCTGGAATAAACTCTAAAATATCACATATGTCACATTTT
>CAYLXY010000152.1:465-5035 GCA_964387405.1 uncultured Clostridiaceae bacterium | reverse complement strand
CCTTCTTCGGGAACTTCTCCGTCGTCGGCAACAGCCACTCCACGAACTCCATCCACGCGCTCAGCGCCCGAAGTTCCCTCACCTGACTCTTCGTTTCCTTCCCGCCGCTCATGCAGTATACGCAGTACGTCCTTTCCATATTTCTCGACCCGGCTCGGCCCCACGCCCGAAATGCGGCCCAAGGCCGAGAGCGATTCTATCCGGTCAATCACGATGCGCGTCAGTTGCTCGTTCGTGAATACGAGATAGGGCGGAACGCCCTCTTCACTGGCTTTGGTCTTGCGCCACTCGCGCAAGGTGTTGAAGACCGGCCAGTCCTGGTCCGTCAGCAGCCTGCGCCAGCGCTCCTTGTCCGCCTTCGGCGTGCTGCGCTGCCGGGTATCCGCCGGCGCGGTTTCATTCAGGCTATAGCAGACGAACGCGCTCCAGTACGGCGTGCCTTCGTGCACAAAGTGCCACGATTCAATCGAATGCACCTGCTTGTCCGCGATGAATTCGCGCAAGGGCTCATCATCGAAGCCGCCTAGGCGCGGCGAAAATGCCATCGTGAATAGCTTGACCTGCAAAACTCGAAAACCACTTCTCCAATTTTCCGCGACCAGGGCTCCGCCCTGGACCCGTAACGGATTGCTCGAAGACTCGCAATCCTCCATTTATTCGTACTTCGCTCTTCGGCCTTCGTACTTGCCGATCGCTCCAGGGCTGAAGGGCCTTTTCGCTCGTACCTCGCTTTTTGGCCCTTCAGCCCTTCCGCTTGACTACCACCTCAAGCCCAAGATCAAGCGGTAAAGCGGTAAAGCAGCCAAGCGGTAATTACCTGGCGAGGCGGAAGCCGAAGTAGCCGCTCGTGCCCGACGGGTTGCTGCCGTAACGGTCCGCCGAACGGCAGTAGTGGCAGTCGTCGACCCAGCAGCCGCCCCGTACCACGCGGTACGAGCCCCGTGGCGAGTCAACCCAGGCGCTGCCATCCGTCGGGGCGCCCGTGTAGTTCGAGTGCCAGTCGTCCTCGCACCACTCCCAGGCATTCCCGCTCATGTCGTACAATCCGAAGGCGTTTTCCGTCTTCAGACCCACAATATGCGCGTAGCGCTCGTTGACATCATATGCGTTGTAGCGCCACCAGCAGTAGGCGTTGCCCACGGTATACGATGGGTCATCCCCCCAGTAGAAGCGCGTCGTCGTGCCCGCCCGGCAGGCATACTCCCACTCCGCCTCCGAAGGCAGCCGGAAGGTCAGTCCTGTCAACCCATTCAACGTCGTGATAAAGGACTGCGCGTCGTTCCACGACACATACACCGCCGGGCTGTCCGGATCGTTCAGGACATAGATCTGGCCGTTCCAGGGCGTTGTGCCCATTACCGCCGTCCACTGCGCCTTGGTCAACTCGTACTTGCCCATCCAGAAGCCGGGTACGCTTACCGAATGTTGCGGGTCTTCGATCGAGGAACTGTCCTGCTCGCCTGTGTACCGGCCCATGTCAAAGGAACCGGCCGGAATCCAGACTACGGTCAGCGGCACATCGCCCGGAAGCAGCACGGTGTGTTCCGCGAAGTCGATAGTATCGCTCACCGGCGCCGATTCTCCCGCCGCGTTGCGCACCTTGAAATAGACCGTCTTCGTGCCGCCCTCGCCGGAGGAAAGCGTGAAGCCCAGCGCGGTGTCGTACGTTTCCCACGTCGCCCCGCTGAAATCCGATGCCTCGCTGGCCATGTAGTCGGTGGGACTCTCCGTCGCCACGTTGTCCAGCGTCACCTCGGTGTCGGCCGTCGTCGCCGCGCCGCCGTCAAGGTCGAAGGACGTCACCTCCGGCGGCAACGCATCTTCCTCGAAAGTCGCCGTCACCGTCCTTGGCGCCGTGATCGGCGTGGTCGTATACGAGCCGGGCTTCGGCCCTTCCTCGCTGTCCTCGACGCTGACGATGTGCCAGCCGGTGGCGGGCGTGACGGTAATGTCGCTCGTATCGCCGTGGTCCACCGTCGCGGGGTCCGCCACGCAAGTCCCATTGCCCACCACGTTGCACGTGATGTCGTGCGTGTTGATGGCGAAGTTGGCGGTGACATCGATGTTGCCGGAGACGCTCGTGTCCTGGCGCGTGGCGGTGAGCACGCCGTCGCTCCAGTCCACAAAGTGGTAGTTTGTATCGGGTACCGCTTCCACCTGCGTGCCGTCGTTGCCTTCGACGACCTCCTGCGGCGAATCGCCTGTGATCGAGCCGCCGGGGCCAGCCGTGTAGGTCAACGTGAACAGGGCAAGGCCGTCGTCCGCCGTGACGCGCAGCGCCGCGTTCGGGATGTCCTCATCCGGATAGTCGGCCGCGATGTCCCACGTGATGCTGTGGCCCGTCCCGGTGGTGATGCCGGTGAGGTCGCCCGTCACGTTCGTGACGGGGTGGCTGAAGCCGTCTACGCCGCCGTCTTTCGAGAGGGATACCGTGATGTCGCAGGGGCCGTTCGGCGCGTCGAGCTCGTAGGTGATGGCGACTTCCGTGCCGCCCGCGCCATCGTCCTGCTGGACGAAGGCGACGTTGGAGACGGTGGGACCTTGGGCCAGGGCCATGGGGGCGGCCAATACGGCAGCGAGGAGGAGGAACCAGAAAGCGGGGACAGACACGTCTCCGCTCGTACCTCGCTTCGCTTGTGTCAGTCCCCGTTTTCTGTGCGCGAGCACGGCAGCGCCCGCGAGCAGCAAGGCCAGGGCCGCCGGCCACCAGCGCACGGGCAGTTCGGGCGCGCCCTCGACAATCTCAAGCGCTGTGGCGCTTTCGAGGCTGCCCAGATTGCCCGCGGCGTCGAAGCCGCTGATCGTGATCGTGACCGCGCCCAATGCATCGCTTTCGAGCACGACGTATTCACAGGTGAAGCTCGTGGCCTTCGTGGCGCTCACTACCGTGGCGGGATTGCCGTTCACCGCGACGATCGGGTCGCCGTCCAGATCTTCCGACGAAGAGAAGGTTATCGTCACCGTGTCGCCCGTCGAAGCCTGCGCCGGGTCCACCGTCAAGCCGCTGAAGACCGGCGCCACGCCCACGCCCGTAGCGGACGCGCTGTTCGCGCCCGGGTCGATGGGATTGCCCACGGCGTCCTGAACGCCCGTGGCCGTCAACGTCACCGTCTCGCCGCCGAGCATCTCGCCAGCCGACCACGTCAGCGTGTACGGCCCACTTCCCGAGACGCTGTCCGGGTTTGCGTTCAGCGTGCCCGCGCCCATGCCCGACACGGCGTAATTGCCCGGCGTCGTGTCGCCCGGCGCCAGCATCGGCTCGCTGAACGCCGCCTCGACGCTCGACCCACCCGGCACGCCGATGGAATCCAGCGTGGGCCGGATGGTCTCCAAAGCGTTCACGGCGCTGTCGCCGCTTCCCTCGAGCGCCATCGCGCCCACACAAAGGCCGATACCGGCCAACACGATAATCAGTGCCCTGCAGTTCATGCGTCTACCTCCTCGTATCCAATCCGTCCGTTCAAACCGAGATCTTCGCGATGCGCCGATTATAGCACGGCCATCACCGTGTTGCTGGGGTTCGCCTTCGCCGGCCTTATTGACGGCGAGGACGCGGTATTCCCATTCCTTGCCGCGCGCCTGGTTGTGGAGCGTCGCTTCGGTGTCCATGGCCATGCCCGCGTCGGTCCAGGGACCTTCGGGACGCTGGCGGCGTTGTATCTTGTACGCGGCGACTTTGCCGCCGTCGGTGGGCGCTTTCCAGTCGAGGAAGATCCAGCCTTCCCCTTCGCGCGGGGCCTCCAAGAGCCGGGCCTGTCCTGGTGCCTGCAGAGAAGTGGGGGCTTTGCGTCCGCCCCACCCGAGGAGCTTCAACTTGTCGTCGTCCATGTCGACGGTGTTCTCGGCGTAGCGGAGGTCTTCCTTCATCTTGTCGGTGAGGTTCTCGAGCGCGGCATCCTTGTCCGCGAAAGCCTGGGCCGCGGCGGCCTGTGCGGCGACGGCGGCCTCGCGCGCGGCGATGGCGGCGTCAAAGGCGGTCTGGAGGTCCGCCGGTATGACCGGCGGGGCGGGGTAGATGCCTGCGTTGTTGGTCAGGCCCGTGATGATGGATTCACCGAGCCCCAAAATCTCCGTTTCTCGAATCGGGAACTGCGCCATAGCTGTAACCTCCTGTCCGCGTTGTGCTTAACCTGTCACAAAACTCCTCCGGGGCATGGCCCCGATGCCTTCATTCGCCTCAAATCAAGCGTTATCTGCCTCAGATTAAGCTTCATCTATCGTAAATCAAGCTTCATTTGCCTCGGATGAAGCTTCATCCATGGCGGATTAAACTCCATCTGTCTCAGGTGAAGCTTCACCTGCCGCGACTCAAGCTTCATCCGTGCCGGATGAAGCCCTCTCCGTCTCGGATGGAGTTTGTTCCGGCGCGAATCAAACGGCCTGTGCCGCGCATGAAGCTTCCGATCATTCTAACTTCTCACTTTGAACTTCGCACATTGAACTTTCCCGTATACCCCCACCTGCCTCCCGTCTGTGCTCGTTATCAGAGACATGGAAAGAGGTATGCGCAGAATTCTACCCCCCCCCCCCCCCCCCCGTCCCGACCTATCTGTCGTTTCTCCTCGGGCCT
>CAYLXY010000152.1:0-455 GCA_964387405.1 uncultured Clostridiaceae bacterium | reverse complement strand
ACTTCTTCGCTTTCCTGCATGCGGGTACAAGCGAATGTCCGAATCGATGCTGAGCTGGTCGCCCTGTTCGGCGTCCTTCGTGGCGCGCCGCCTGCCGTTGCCGGTCTGTACGGAACCTTTGACGCGGCCTTCCATGTGGAAGGTCTGGCCGGCGCGGTCGATGATCTTGAGGCATTCCTTCTCGTCGCTGTCGTCAGCCAGAATGGTGTGGCCGGTTTCCGTCTTTAACAATACTTTCAAGCGTGGACAGTAATAGGGCGGATGGCCATGGTACTTCGTATGCTCGCGGTGGTCGTGGGCGTTGCTCTGGCGTTCGTTCTTGTCCTCGCAATCCAGGCACGCGCAGTCGGAACATTCGCGCTTCGATTCCTCGGGCTGTTCGCCGGGGTTGCTCTTCGCGAGCCACGCGCCGGTCCAGATGGGGTGCTGCGCCTGGCCGCCCTCGAATTCCGCCC
>CAYLXY010000151.1:0-5081 GCA_964387405.1 uncultured Clostridiaceae bacterium | reverse complement strand
TTAGCGTAATCTGACATTCAGATTACGCTAAAAATGTATATAGTGTTTAAGCAATTTAACTAATATTAATATTTCCAGCAAGCCATAGGTTCTTCAACTGGGAACTTAGTAATAACTCTGCAACCATCTTTTGTTACAATTACTTGTTCTTCTATTCTAGCTGCGTCTCCCTCTTCACCGTAATAGGTTTCAACAGCAAAGTGCATGTTTTCTTCAATAATTTCTGGATATTCTATTGAACATTGGTGACCTATTACTGGTTTAGACCAGTGTGCAATTCCTACACCGTGACCTAATTCAAGTGCCATTGTTTCGTACTCATTTTTAGCACCTAATTCTTTGTATGTTGGCCATACTTCACAGATGTCTTTTGTAGAAGCACCTGGTTTGATTAACTTTATTGCATCATATAGCCAATCGTATGTCTTCTTGTAAATTCTTTTTTGTTTCTCTGTTGGATAACCACAGCAGAATGTACGATAGTAGCAAGTTTTGTATCCATTAAAGTCGTTTACTACGTCTAAATACACCATATCTCCAGGGCGAATCATTCTATCGGAGAAATCATGTGGATGCGGAAATGCACGTGATCCACTTATTACGTTTACGTTATGAACGTTCTCTGCGCCCATTTCAACTAGTCTTCCTCGCATAATTGCACAAAGTTCATTTTCTCGCACGCCTGGCTTGATGGCTTCTACTACATCATAGTATGCTCCGTCTACCATGGCTGCTGAAATTTCTAATAGTTGTAATTCTTCGTGTGTCTTAATTTTTTGTGCCTCTTGCATAGTTGCTTGTCCGTCTTGTATGTTTAAGTTAAACTTCTGAAATGCTTGCATTAGTGATACTGTTAATATGTCTACTCCTATTGGTGCCTCATGTAAGTTCCAATCTTTTAGGATATCATATATCTCTCCTATTACTTTTTCATTTGATCTTAAAAGTGGAGTCATACTCCCTCTCATATCGTTCTTAGATGGACGGATGTCTTTAATCCATGGGCATAGTTTTTGCTTTACAGCAATTGAACTACCGATTTCAAATAGAATTGGATCGTGTCCTTTAGCTAATAATGTGTATCTATTTAGTTTATTGTTAACCCACTCTCCAAGCTTTGTGCTTGTTACATAGCGTACGTTGTCTGGATCAAATAATAAAAGTGCTCCCAGTCCGTCTTTTTCCATTTGAACTCTTGATTTTTCTAATCTATCTGCTCTTAGTTTTGCAAAGTCTATTCTAAGTTCATGGTCTACTGCCATTGTACCTAAGTTCATTATTGTCACTCCTGTCTTATCTGTTATTTACTGTAATACTTACAAGCAACATGTTTTTATAAACTAATAAAATTAAAATCTATATGATATTACTTTTTAGGAGAAGTCCAATCCGCCGTTAATATTAATTAACTGTCCTGTACAATATGATCCTGATTCTGATGCAAGCCACATAACTGCTCCTGCGTAATCTTTTCCATAACCGTAACGATTTAATGGAACTGCTTTAAGCTCTTCTTCTTTAAGTTGATCAAAGGTAATGCCTCTTTGTTCTGCTTCTTCTCTCATGAATCCCCAGTGCATTTCTGTAGCCGCAAGTCCTGGACATAAAGCGTTTACATTTACATTGTATGGAGCCATTTCTAATGCTAAAGCTTGTGTCATTGTGTGTACAGCACCCTTTGATGCTCCGTAAGTAGCTGATCCTGCATGGCCAACTTTACCGAAGAAGGATCCTGTATTTACAATTGTTCCATACTTTTGCTTTCTCATTTGAAGAGCTGCATACTTACAACCATGGAATATGCCTTTAAAGTTTACTGCAAAAACCTTGTCTACGTCTTCCATATTTGTATCTGCTACTTCATATGCTCCTGCATGCATACCTGCGTTGTTATACATAATATCTAAACGTCCAAATTTTTCTACTACTCCTTCAACCATTTCCTTTACTGCATTTTCATCAGAAACATCTAACTGTACTGAATATCCTTTGTTTTCTGGAAACTTTTCTTGGATTTCTTTCCAGCTGTCATGTACTTCTGGAAGTATATCTGCGATAATAACATGTATACCTTCTGAAGCCAGTGTTTCTGCACAACCTTGACCTATACCTCGTGCTGCTCCTGTAACTATGGCTACTTTACCTTCAACACTTCTAAAATCTTTACCCATTTTTAGTTCCTCCCTTAATTTTTTATATCGTACTCATGTTAATCCATAATGAACATTACTTTTGCACCATCTTTATCTTTTGCCGCTTCAAAGGCATTTTCATATTCGTTTAACGGAAATAACCCACTAATAAATGGTTCTATATCAATTTTTCCAGATGCTAATAGACGTATTATATTCTTATAGTTATGATGTCCTGCAGATCCTACAGTACCTGTCATAGTAGCTCGTTGTTGCTGGAAATTAATAAAGTTTAACTTAGCTTCAGCCGCACTCATTCCCACAAGTACAATTCTACCGTCAGGTGCAAGAGATTTGAAAATGTCAGGTAAGGTGTGCTCTGTTACGCCTGCTGCCTCAACCAATAAATCTGCCCCCTGTCCATGTGTTAACTCCATAATTTTATTGTAACTCCCACCTTCTACTTCCACTGTATTAATCCCATAATCAGCACCTGATTTTATTGCAAGTTTTCTTCGTTTTTCTACTACATCAAAAGCAATAACTTTTGCAGCACCACATGCTTTTAACAATGATACCGCCATTAAACCAATTGGTCCACATCCATATACTACACAAAAATCTCCAGGTTTTATCATTTTTGTAGCTGAAAACAGAGAATTGTATGCTACAGAAAGAGGCTCTATCAATGCACCAGCCTTATACATGTCTTCTCCAAAAACATCTCGTAAAGAATCAATATTGTGTAAATATTTTTCAGACATAACAGTATACTCTGCAAAACCACCGCTATAAGTTAATCCTGCTTCCTCCAGATTTGTACATTGATTAGGCAGTCCATTTTTACAGTTACTGCAATGTCCACATGCATTTGTCTCTTCTGCAACTACAGCATCTCCCACTTTCAACCCTTTTACCTCAGAACCAACTTCAGTCACAACACCTGAAAATTCATGCCCCAAAACAATGTTCATCCTGCCATGACCTGGAAATAACATATAGCCTTCTTCATCCTTTTGAATACAGTTTATATCAGAACCACATATACCAGCTGCCCTTAATTTTACTAAAACCTCATCTGTTTTAAGCTCAGGAATGGGTATGTCTTGTACAAATTTCAATTCTGGATTACACCAGGTAGCGCTAGAGTTTTTTGATTTTTGTGTTTTTGCTTCATTTTCACTTAAAGGATAGGATAATTTTGGTTTCCAATCCGCGTAGCACATTAGTCCCTTCATCTGTTTTTTCATATAACACGCCTCCTTCTAAAATGCTTAATTGATATTGTAATATAGTTCATTTTTTGATATTTTGTTATGCACCGTAAGGTTTTATGTTGGTTAAATCGATTTAATTGTTTAGTAAATAGTAATGCACCTTTTTATACTTGTGCAATGATTAGTTTTTAAAATGTCAAATTTTATTATGATAAGATTTTCGTTAAAAGACTGTTAATTCTGTAGATTTTAAATAGTCTGTAAACTTTAAACAAACTATATGTGTCAATGCTAACTAAATCGATTTAGCTTGTTAAATAAACAATAACATTTTTCCTTTATTTATGCAATACTTAATTTTAAAAAACACTTAATATTTTTTAAGGTCTAGCTCTAAATCCTTCTTGTAGAACTTCTTACAACTAATTCAGGTTCTAAAACCATTTTATCTTCACAAACAACTTTTCCTTGGGTCTTTTTTATCAATATTTCTGATGCTAAATATCCCATATCAAACAAAGGAAATTTAACAGATGTCAAAGGTGGAGATATTTTTTGTGCAACCCATATGTCATTAAATCCAACAATTGATATATTCTCTGGTACTTTTAATCCTTCATCTTCTATTGCTGAAATAGCACCTATTGCAATTAAGTCGTTTGCTGCAAATACAGCTGTTGGTTTGTTTTCTAAAGAAAATAACTGTTTCATGGCTTTATATCCACCATCTTCATCGTATTTTGATTCTGCTATATAATCTAAAGAAAATTCAACGCCAAATTTTTTAAGTGCTTTTCTATATCCTTCTAACCTTTGTAATCCTGTATCAGTATAAAGTGGTCCAGAAATATGTGCGATTTTTCTATGCCCGAATTGTATCAGGTGCTCAATAGCAACCCTTGCACCGTAAACATCATCTACTGTTACAAATGAACTTTGAATGTTTCTTGTTATACGATTCACCAAAACATAAGGTTTTTTATATCTTTCGAGTAAATCAATGCTTTCATCATCTGTATGTACAGATGCAAGCAAAACACCATCCATTTGTTTCTCTGAAACTAATTCTATATATTCTCTTTGTTTTCCTACATCTTCCTCTGTATTGAATAGAATCAAGCTGAAGCCATTTTCAGCGGCAGCTATTTGAGCTCCTTTAATAATTTCTGGAAAAAATGGATTTGTTATATCTGGTATAATCATTGCAATTGTCCCTGTAGTCTTTGTCCTCAGGCTTCTCGCTATTGCGTTAGGTCTATATTCTAGTTTTTCAACAGCTTCTAAAACTCGACTCCTTGTTTCCTCACGAATAGATAGCTTAGGATCATCATTAATAACTCTTGATACCACTGCCGCTGTTACCCCAGCCTGTTTTGCAACATCTTTTATTGTTATATTCATCTATTCCCTTCCTTCTCAAGTTTAATATGTAAATTAAATCTATTTACTAAATAAATCTATTATCAATTAAAAATATATTTAGATTTATTGAAAGCTTTACTCTGTATATTAATCGATTTTTTAGGTTAATCTTGATAATCTTCTTAACATAAATATTAAGAATCCTTGCAACAAGAGATGTTGAGGGTTTATAGCTTTTAAATAAACAATTTGTGGTAATATAGAGTAAATCGATTTAACTTATTAAGTAAATGATAGCACGTTTTTTTAACTTGTGCAATATATATTTTGAGGGAATATTTATCATTTTTAATTAATGTTAGTAAGTTAT
>CAYLXY010000150.1:0-5115 GCA_964387405.1 uncultured Clostridiaceae bacterium | reverse complement strand
GTGAAAATTTGTTAAATAATGAAAGCAGATTAATTACAAGGTATGTAGAAACAGATCAAATGGGTATAATATATCATTCAAACTACTTTGTTTATGTTGAAGTAGGTAGAACAGATTTCTTAAAAAACTATGGTATTAATTATAAAGATATGGAAAGTTTAGGTATAATTTTACCAACAATAGAAGTAAATTGTAAATATAAAATATCTGCTAAATATGCAGATGAGTTAATTATAAGAACAAAAATAGCAAAGCTTAGCCCAGCTAGAGTAAGATTTACTTATGATTTGATTAGGGAAAAGGATGATATACTATTAGCAGAAGGCTTTACTGAACATGTATTTGCTAATAAGGAAAGTGGAAAACCTGTGAATTTAAGAAAAACACACAAGGATATATATGAAAAACTTGAGAAATTAATGTAATTTAAAGCTATGCTAGTTTAGATTTAATAAGAATGTTAAATCTATTTAAAACTTAACTATACTTTTAATATTGAAAAAAACTTATAAGGGGTGAAAAAATGTTAGTTAAACTAATTTTATTATTTACTTTATTACCTCTTTTAGATTTGGCTATATTACTAAAAATCGGCGAATATATAGGCTTTACTTATACCTTAGCTATTGTAATTGTAACAGGTTTTCTAGGAGCATACCTTGCTAAAAGAGAAGGCAGACATATTATTTCAAAAATAAAGTTTGAAATGAGTCAAGGAAAAATGCCAGCAGATGAGCTTATAGGAGGATTGTGTGTTCTTGTAGGAGGAGCATTTTTATTAGCTCCTGGATTGATAACTGATGCTCTTGGATTTTTCTTAGTCCTGCCAATTACTAGGAATTTATTTATCAATGCTATAAAAAATAAATTTAAAAAGATGCTAAGTGGGGGAAATGTAATGTTTTATTATAGAAAATAAGTAGAGATTTACTCTGGAGAAAGTCATTAACTTATTATTTATGGAAGAAGAACTAAGGGGGATATAATGGATATTAGAAAATTAGGAAAAACAGGATATAATATAGTATCTATAGGATTTGGAGGTATTCCTATACAAAGATTAGCCGAAAATGAAGCTATTAATTTAATTAAACTTGCTAAGGATCAAGGAATGAATTTTATTGATACAGCTAGGGGTTATAGTAATAGCGAAAGTTTAATTGGCAAAGGTATTAAGGGAAATAGGAAAGACTGGGTTATTGCTAGTAAATCCATGGCTAAGGATTATCAAGGAATGAAGAAGGATATAGAAATTAGTTTAAATAATTTAAACTGTCAATATATAGATTTATATCAAGTTCATAATGTTAGAACCATGGAACAATATAATAAAATAATGGGAGACAATGGAGCATATAAAGCATTAGAGGAAGCTATGGAAGAAGGAAAAATCAGAGCTATAGGTATTACATCACATGATATAGGGGTTTTAGAAAATATTATAGAAACTGATTACTTTTCCACAATACAGTTTCCCTATAATGTAGTAGAAAAACAAGCTGAGAATTTATTTAAAAGAGCAAAGGAAAGAAATATTGGTGTTATAGTTATGAAAGCTTTAGCAGGTGGAGCAATTACAAAAGGAAATTTAGCATTAAGGTTTGTTCTAGAAAATCCAAATATTTCTGTAGTAATTCCAGGAATGGATAGTATAGAGCAAGTTAGAGAAAATGCAGGAGTAGCTAAAAACTTAATACCTTTAGAAGCAGAGGAAAGAGAAGAATTAAAAAAACTTAGAGAAGAATTAGGTTCTAAGTTTTGTAGAAGATGTGGTTATTGTTTACCCTGTCCTGAAAATATAGATATTCCTACCCAATTTTTAATGGAAGGATATTATACTAGATATGACTTAAAAGAATGGGCAAGCCAAAGATATGCTAGCCTATCTAAAAAAGCATCAGATTGTATAAAGTGTGGAATATGCGAAACAAAATGTCCTTACGATTTACCAATTCGCCAAATGTTAGAAGATGTAGCTAAAAAAATGGGATAAAACAAGTATAAAAAATTAAAATTTGTTCAATAATCTATACTAGGATTCAATTAGTTAATATTTAAGTAAAAAGGACAACTGATTCAAATAAGAGCCCATATTATTATGTGCTCTTATTTTGTGACCTAATCCGATATTAAAAGGAAATGGATGGTAGATTAAAGGCTAAGCCTCTGGATTAATATACTTGGGCATAACAAATTCATAATCCATCAGTTCCTTACTATTAGAATCAGATTTAATTTTAATATGAACAGAATCAACATCTTCCAAAGACATAAAAGTAAATACAATACCATCAACCATTAACTTATGACGGTCTTGGTCATAATTATAAGCTTGTATAAATTCTTCACTAAGGGTCAAAGTAAGCATTCCTTTATTAATATTGTAATCCAATAGTTCAACATCATTAGGAAGAAGAGGATGTCTTTTAGCATTATAAATTTCAGGCATTGCTTTAAATTTCATTGCATTAAATATTGTTTCAATATTATTTGTATCATTTTTACTATTAAACATATCCAAAGGAATTGGCTCTAATAAAAATCTCTTATTATCTGTTATGTATGCTGTGTAAATCTCTGGATTATTTGTTGTGGAAAATGGTTCATTCATATCAATTCCATGAAAGGGATCATCTGAATATTGACCTGTTAAATGAAATTGAACTTTAGAGATATTACTAAGTGAAGTTAAAGACTTTACAAAACTATTTATTGCATTAGTAGCTTTTGTAGAACCATTATCAAATTCACCAATATTTTTTGCTAATCTAACATGGGCAACATCACTAACCTTTCCTGCAGAACTTCCTATTGGAATAGGAGAAGTTGTTGATAGGCCTAAGTCCTTATTAGGACCTTGTTCTATATTTCTAATAGTTGTAGTAAGAGGATATATATTGCTTCTTACAGTCCGAGTAATAGGTATTAAATGGTTAAATTCATTGTCCGGGAAATAAAGAGTTAAGGCCATTTCTCCTTTATTAATAGATGGAAGAGCTTGAATATAACTTCCTTTCGTATTAAAATCAATATGGAAGTCATTATTTGAAATATCTAAGTCTCGATCTTTAATGTTAGGTATAATCTTCAAATCATAAGAACCATCTGGTAAATTTAACTTGTTTTGATCAAATTCAAATGTAATATACTGAACAGTATCATCACTATAAAATTCCATGGCTTTGTAATTACCTGAAGATACTAAATCACTTAGAGGTAAATTTGAAACCTGTTCATTATTAGATGATAAATCAATAGTAAATGGCTCAAACTCATCAAATAAAAAATTAAAATAATCTGTCTTAGATTTTGGCGAAAATCCAAATTTGATTTGTACATGATTAGGAGAAATTATGTTTTCCTCCTTAGTAACATTAATAACATTTTTAGTGGAAAAAATATTAGGCATTAAGGTATTAATATTAGGTATTAAAGAATTAAAATGAGTATTACTTGCATAAATTGGCATTCCGGATGCAAGTATACCTACTATTAGTAGTATAATAATACTTTTTATTCCACGAAACATTTAATCAACTCCAATCTTAACTTGTCTTAAATTATATTATAATTAACAACTTTAAACTATATTCATCATATCTTCATTATAGAACACATCATTAACTTCGTAAATATAAATCGCACAACAAATCTTGTCAAAATAAAAGTAAAGTAGTGTAAAATGATAGATAAGCAATTTCATTCGACTTAGTTTGTCAAGATATAAAGGGAGGCCTAATAATATGATTGAAAAAAACAAAACATATAATATAAAAATAAATGATTTAGGGAGCAGTGGAGAAGGTGTAGGAAAAATAGATGGATTTACTGTTTTTGTACCAAAGGCAATACCAGATGATCTAGTAAAAGTAAAAATAACTACTTTAAAGAAAAAATATGGAATAGGGAAATTATTGGAAATCATAGAAGCTTCAAAAGACAGAATTGAACCTAGATGTTCAATTGCTAACATATGTGGTGGATGTCAAATTATGCACATGGACTATAAGGCACAACTTGAGATGAAAAGAAAAATGGTAAAGGAAACATTAAGCCGTATAGGTAAGTTGGATGCAAAAGTTAATGAAACTTTAGGAATGGATGATCCTTACGAATATCGAAACAAAGCTCAATTTCCTGTAGGTATAATTGATGGCAAAGCTATTCTAGGTTTTTATAAAAGAGGAAGCCATGACATTGTAGATACTGAGTATTGCCATATACAGTCACCAATTAATGAGGAAATAGTTAAAGCAATTAAGAAATTTATTGATGATTTTGGCCTTGAAGTTTATGATGAAAAAAAAAGGACAGGAATAATCAGGTATATAGTAACAAAAGTTGGTTTTGTTACAGGACAAGTAATGGTTATTATAATAACCAATGGTAAGAAGCTGCCCTATAAAGAAGAACTTATAAAAATCCTCCAAGATAGGATTCCAGGTTTAAAAAGCATTATTCAAAATATCAATACTAGAAATACAAATGTTATTTTTGGACAAGAAACACTTGTTTTATATGGAGAGGATAAAATTGTAGACTATATAGGAGATTTAAAATTTAATATATCAGCCCAATCCTTTTTCCAAGTAAATCCTATCCAAACTAAGGTGCTTTATGAAAAAGCATTAGAGTATGCAGATTTAACAGGAAAGGAAAAAGTGTTTGATGTTTACTGTGGAATTGGAACTATATCATTATTTTTAGCAGAAAAAGCTAAGGAAGTACATGGGGTAGAAATACTAGAAGCTGCCATAAAAGATGCCAGAGAAAATGCAATAATTAATAATATTAACAATGCTAAATTTTATGCAGGTAAGGCAGAAGAACTAGTGCCAAAACTATATGAAGAAGGACTTCATGCAGATATTGTAGTAGTAGATCCACCAAGAAAAGGTTGCGAAGAAAGTGTATTAGAAACCATAGTAAATATGGAGCCTAAAAGAATTGTCTATGTTTCCTGTAATCCTGCTACATTAGCAAGAGATTTAGCTTATTTGGATGGAAGGGGATATAAGACAGTGGAGGTGCAGCCGGTTGATATGTTTCCGCATACCAGCCACGTGGAGTGTGTAGTGTTGATAGAGAAGGAATAGGTTGAAATAGCAAGGTTGA
>CAYLXY010000149.1:0-5131 GCA_964387405.1 uncultured Clostridiaceae bacterium | reverse complement strand
GGTTAAACTTTTAATCTAGTATGATTGACAAATTACATAGGAATATATAGAATAGGAGTAATGTATTTTAATCCTTGAAAACATATTAAGTAATATATAAAACAACAAAAGAAGAAAGGGGAAATTAAATGGATGAACGTTCAAAACAGCTAGGTGAAGAAAAGATTGGAAAACTATTATTTTCTTTTTCTGCCCCAGCTATAGTAGGTATGTTAGTTAACGCATTATATAATATAGTAGATAGAATATTTGTCGGAAGAGGAGTAGGTCATTTAGGTATAGGAGGAATTACTATAGCTTTTCCGGTAATGATTATATTAATGGCTTTTGGTATGCTTGTAGGTTTAGGTGCTACTGCATTAATTTCTATTAGATTGGGACAAGATAGAAAGGCAGAGGCAGAGCATATTATGGGAAATTCATTAACACTATTGCTTATAATAATGTTAGGATTATCTGTATTTGGATTAATTTTTCTAGAACCAATTTTAAAAACATTTGGTGCTAGTGCAGAAGTACTACCATATGCAAAAGATTATTTAAGAATTATTTTATTTGGTGCAGTTTTTCAAGGACTAGGTTTTGGTATGAATAACATTATTAGGGCAGAAGGAAATCCTAAAATAGCAATGGTAACTATGCTAATAGGTGCTGTACTTAATACAATATTAGACCCAATTTTTATATTTGTATTTAAATGGGGAATAAAAGGAGCTGCAATAGCTACTGTAATTGCACAGACTACTTCATGTATTTGGGTAATTAGTCACTTTTTTAGCGGTAGAAGTAATTTAGAAGTACACAAAGAAAATTTACGATTAAAGAAGGATGTTGTATTAAGTATTTTTTCCATAGGCTTTGCACCTTTTATGATGCAATTAGCTACAAGTTTAGAAATGGCAATATTAAACAATCAGCTCTTTATATATGGAGGAGATACAGCAATATCAGTATTAGGAATTATCAACAGTATAACTACAATAATATTTATGCCTATATTCGGTATAAATCAAGGTTCACAACCTATCATAGGCTTTAATTATGGAGCTGAGAAATACGATAGGGTGAAGCAAACTTTTAAATATGCAGCAATGGCGGCAACAACACTAGTTGTAATATGGTTTTTTGTAATAAAACTTTTTTCTGTACAATTAATTATGTTATTTACAAAAGCAGATCCAGAAATAATAGAAATAGGTAAGAATGGATTTAGAATATTCTTTACAGCTTTACCACTTCTTGGTTTGCAATTTGTTAGTGCTAGCTATTTCCAAGCAGTAGGAAAGCCGAAACAAGCAGCATTTTTAAGTTTGTCTAAGCAGATGATATTTCTAATACCAGGACTTTTAATTTTACCTAAGTTTTTTGGATTGGATGGAGTATGGATGTCGACTCCAGTTGCAGATGCTTTAGCCTTTATGTTAACAGGAACATTTATATTTTTTGAAATTAAAAATTTAGGATTAGATAAAAGCAGAAAAGATTCTGAAAAGATCTCATATGAGAAATAATAAAAAATTTATATTTCTTTAAATAGAGTATAATGGATATAAGATCAATAGTGTACTTTACTATTGCTCTTATATCCTTTTTATTTTAAATCTATTGGGCAGTTTGGCAAGACAAATTTACTTGTTATTTTCGATGGCATAAATAATTATGAAACTTTTTCTTTTAATTTGCGTCTAAAATTATAAGTAGGGTAAATAATATAAAACATGGAAAACTGGAGGTCATTATATGTTAAGAAAAATAATTGTTTTTTTTATTACATTAGTATTATTTGTAGGAATAGTACCACCTATGGGACATGGACAGGCAAAATCTTCGATTTTAACTAAAGTAGAAGCAGAAAAATTAGCCAAAGAGAAATTAAACTTAGAAAAAGATTACAAACTCAAGTATAGCAATTTACATACTAGAGATAGACAGCAAAAGCAGTTTTGGAATTTAGATTTTGAAGGGGAAGATAAACATAGCTCCATTGTTATGCGTGCTGATTCTGGAGAAATAATTTCTGTTAACCATTGGGATAAGCAGAGTCATGGAAGAGTTGTAAACTTACTTTCAGAAGAGGCTAAGGAAATAGCCATAGATTATATTAAATCTTTAGAAAAAGAAAAGTTTAAAGAGACTGAAGAAGTTACAATTAAAGCTCCTACAATTATTCCATATCACTTATATAAAAATGAACAAGGTTCAGATAATTATTATTTTATCTTTGTTAGAAAATTAAATGGAGAATACTTTCCAAATAATTATTTCAAAGTCAATGTATCTGGTATAACAGGAAAAGTTATATTCTATGAAATGAAGTGGGATGAGGCAAATTATAAACAAAATAAAGAACTTTTAACTGAAGAAAAGGTTAGGGAATTATTTGAAAAAGAAGATAGACTAGATCTTAAGTATGTGAGATTAAATAAATATAATCAAGAAGATAGTAAAAGTACGATTTTAACTCCTGTATATACTTATATGCCAAAAGAAACTGATAAAATAGATGCCATTAGTGGGAAATTATTGACTTTCAATGAACTTTATAAGTGGGATTACGGTTATCCAATCTATGGTAGGGGAAATAGCAAAGAAATGATTATGGATTCTGTAGGTGGATTAGATAATTTAGCTGAGATGATACCAGAAGCTGGAGTTATTTCAAAGGAGAATACAGAGCAAATAGTAATAAATATGCTTAAAAAACATATAGATATAGATGGGATTAAAATAAATAATAGTAGCTATACAAATTATTATGCTGGAGTTAAAGGTAAATTTTGGTCCATGTATTGGCATACTAAGGAAGCTAATAAATATATTAATGCAGTTGTAGATGTGGAAAATGGTCAAATATTAGAGATTTCATATAATAGAAATGATATTTATCATCCTACGCATGAAAGTGATTTAATAATTTCTAAAGATCTTAAAGAAAATTCTATAGATGATAATATCTTAAATTTTGCAAGTGAAAAAATACAAGAAATATTTCCCCAAACAAAAAATCACTTACAATTAGAAATACAATCAGATAATGCTAGAAATGAAAACGAGTTCTATATATCAAGCTTTAGATATATAGATAATATTCCTTTTGAAAATAATTATGTAAAAATTAGCATAAATAAAGACACAAAACAAATTACTAGTCTAAATTATAGATGGCATGAAGTAGAAGTGCAAGAATTTGAATCTATCATAAATAAAAAAGATGCTCACAAAATCTTTTATGATAAAGTAGGTTTTGAAAAGTATTTAGTCCAGCTAAAAGATTTAGATAAGTATGAAGAGGAAGAACTAGATCTACCTATAAAAGAATTATTAGCTGTATATGCAATAAAAAACTTTGAATTTAAATATATTAATGGAAGTACTGGTAAGTTTTTAAACTATGAAGGGGAAGAGTTTAAAGAAGAAAAAAATATAGTTAAATTTAAAGATATAAAAAATTCAGCTTATGAAAGAGATATTTTACTTATGGATAAAATGGGTATATTAAAAGTAACAGATAAATTCTTTAAAGCAAATGAGACCTTATTACGTAAAGATGCTCTTAAATGGATAATAGAAATAGGTTGGACAAATAAAGCTTATAATATAGATAGATATTATAGTAAATCCAGTGAAAATAAAGATTATTTTAAAGATATTTCAAAGGATGGTCCTTATTATAAATATATTGAAACAGGAGTAGAGTTTGGTATTATAGACAAAGGAAATTACTTTAAGCCAAATGAAAGTATTAGTAAAATTGAATTAACAAAATGGATTATAAATGCAATGGAGAAAAAGGAATTAGCTAGATATTCTAATATCTTCCAATCTCCTTATACAGATAAGAAAGTAACAAAATTAGAGGATGTGGGTTATATAGCTTTAGCAAAATATTATAATATTTTTGATGATAAAAACATTGATACCGAATTTCAAGCTAATAAAAACCTTGCTAGAGGTGAATTTGTTCACTTTATGTATCAATTTATAAAAAATTATAAAGATATCAATAAATAAAATCATACAGGGAACAGTTGTTTGATGAATCGTATCTTATATTCTTAAAAATTTTGTTATACTTAATGAAATTATGGTATAATTCAACTATATGCTTAATTTATTGGCAAAACCGTAAAGGGGTGAAAAGATTGTGAAAGATGAGAATCAGAAAATTTTACTGGAAAGTGGAACAAATGAATTAGAAATTGTAGAATTTAAAATAGGTGAAAGTTATTTTGGTATAAATGTTGCAAAGGTTATGGAAATAATTCCTTTCTCTAAAGTAACCCATGTACCAAAGGCTCATCCTTGTGTTAAGGGGATTTTTAAGCCAAGAGAGAATATAATAACTGTTATAGATCTTCCAAAATATTTAAATATTGCACCAGAAGAGGATGAGTCAGAAAACTTATTTATAGTATCTCATTTTAATAAGATTTCAGTAGCTTTTCAAGTACATAGAGTAGTAGGCATACATAGATTTTCTTGGGAGGAAATGGAAATACCAGATTCAACAATTTATGGTGGAATTGAAGGAGTCGTTACTGGTATTGTTAAAAAAGATGAAAGATTAATAATAATATTAGATTTTGAAAAGATATTGGCAGATATTAGTCCTAGTACTGGAATACAACTTTCTGAAATAGAAAATATGGGTCCAAGAAAAAGAAGTGACAAGCCAATTCTTATAGCAGAAGATTCAGAGATGCTTTCTAGAATTTTAATATCAGCATTAAATGAAGCAGGTTATAATAATCTTATAGTTACTAATAATGGACGAGAGGCATGGGATAAACTAGAAAACTTTAAAAATGATAAATCTAAAGCATTAAAGGATCATGTATCATGTATTATTACTGATATTGAAATGCCAAAAATGGACGGACATCATTTGACTAAACTAGTTAAAAGTGATGAAGTGCTTGCTAAACTTCCATTAATCATATTTTCATCATTAATATCTGATGAGATGAAAAGAAAAGGTGCAAGTCTAGGTGCTGATGCACAAATAAGTAAGCCTGAAATAGGTCAATTGGTAGAGGTGATTGACAATTTAATATTATAATAAAAGAAAAAATTTTGGTCTAATATATAAATAACAAAAAATAGTCTGGTGAAAAAATTCGCTAGACTATTT
>CAYLXY010000148.1:0-5150 GCA_964387405.1 uncultured Clostridiaceae bacterium | reverse complement strand
CAGCCTTAACGAGTAAATATATTTCGAGCTAAATAATTCCCGAATATGTAGTGAAATATGATATAATATAGGTGCTAGCACATTGATATCACTACATTACGAGGGGGATTATGATGGCAAAAATAACTAGAAAACAGAAGAGAGAAAAATTAGAGGAAATAAGTTTTTTCGCGGAATTTATTAAAATTAGAAATCATTTTTTTAAGGACTTCAACACTAGGTTAAAAAAAGTAAAAGATAAAAGGCATCAAAGTTATATAGAATATTCACCAGATATTATTCTGTTTAGTATTCTAATGAAGAATATAACAGCTATAGAAAGTATGAACCAAATGACAACAGAATTTAATACTGAAAAATGTATAAACAATGTAGCAAAAGTATTGGAGTGTGAAGAATTAGAGGAATTGCCTCATCACGATACCATTAATAACTTTTTAAAAAAGTTAAATCCAATTGAAATTGAAAAAATAAGAGAGTATATGGTAAAGGAATTATTAAAAAAAAGATGTTTAGAACAATATAGATTATTAGATAAATATTGGAGAGTAGCAGTAGATGCAACAGGTTTAGTATCCTTTAGTGAACGACACTGTGACCATTGTTTGAAAAGAGAATATGTAAATAAAAAAACAGGTGAAATTGAAAAAACTATATATTTGCATTATGTATTAGAAGCAAAATTAGTAATAGGTGATATGGTATTTAGCATAGATACTGAATTTATTGAGAATGAAGAATCTTACGAAAAACAAGACTGTGAATTGAAAGCATTTAAAAGATTAGCTGAAAGGTTAAAGAAAAACTATAAAAGGTTACCAATCTGTATACTAGGAGATAGCCTATACGCAGTAGATCCAGTATTTAAGCTATGTAAGAAAAATAATTGGAAATATATATTTACCTTCAAAGAAGGTAGAACTAAAAGCATTTGGTTAGACTTTGAAGGGTTGAAAAAACTTAAAGATAATAGTAACAGCAAAGGTTGTACCTGGGTAAATGAAATAGAATATAAGGATAATGTAGTAAATATCCTAGAAGCTAAACTAGTAGAAAAGGAAAAAGAAAAGATGTTTACATTCATCACTGATATACCAATAAAAGAAAGAAATGCGGGAAAAATATTATTTGCAGGAAGAAGCAGATGGAAAATCGAAAATGAGGGTTTTAACAATCAGAAAAACATAAAAAATAATATAGAACATCTTTGTTGTAAGGATTACAATGCAATGAAAAATCACTATCTTCTAGTACAGATAGGTGATATATTAAGACAATTGTTTGAATGTGGATATGAGTTAATTAGAAGCCTAAAAGCTTCAATAAAAGAAATATCCTCAAGGATATTAGAATCTTTTCGACGAGACTCTCTAACACCTGAAGATATCGCTAATTTAAATAAACGTATACAAATACGTTGTTTATGATAATACAATTATATCAAAGGTTGTGTTAAATGGAAAGTAAAAGTTCATCTAAATATATAAAATTATACACAAACTTAATAATAAGGGGATTCTATGTTTATGAACTGTGGATAAAACTTTGATAAAATCAGGAACCTGTGGACAGTTTAAGAAACGGCATGATTGTTCATTTCAAGAAGATAGTACAAAGATTTACTCTTTGAAGCTGTCAATCACAATGCAAACTTTACAAAAAATGGGCAATGTGATATTATAAAAACTATTAACTGTTAATTTCCGGAAAACAAACAGAGTAAGGAGGAATGAATGTACGATAAAATTATTAAAAAAGGTAAGTCATATATACAGCATGGATTTAATAATAATAGAATATATCTTATGTTTTTAGCTAAGGAAGATATGCCAGGTATATTAGATACTTTGGATCACATGACAAATACATATGGATATACAAAAATATTTGCTAAAATTCCAGAGGTTTTTTCTGTAGATTTCTTAGAAAAAGGATATCTTATAGAAGCAAGGGTTCCAGGTTTTTACAATGGAAAAGAAAATTGTATATTTGTAGGCAAGTATAAAGACAAAGAAAGAAACATTCCAGTAGATAAGGAACTTAATAAAAATGTAATAGAAAATGCTCTTTCTAAAAGACCTGTAAATTCACTGAAATTTAAATCTGAGGATTATAAATTATCTAGTGAATTTTCTTTTAAAAAAGCAGAGACCACTGACATTTATAAAATGTGTGGATTATATTCTAAAGTTTTTAATTCTTATCCCTTTCCTCTTATGGACTCAGAGTATATACGAGAAACAATGGATAAGAATCTTATTTATTTTGCAATATGGAAAGGAAACGAGATAGTTGCACTTTCGTCTTGCGAGATGAACATAGAAGAGAAGAATGTAGAAATGACTGATTTTGCAGTCCTTCCAGAATATAGAGGCTACAATTTGTCTTATTTTCTACTTATGCAGATGGAAAAAGAAATGAAAAGAAACAAAATTAAGACTGCTTATACAATTGCTCGTTCATCTTCCTATGGTATGAACAGTACTTTTGCTAAATGTGGATATGATTTTTCTGGTAGACTTATAAAAAATACTCAAATTGGTGGAAAGATTGAGGATATGAACGTTTGGTATAAGTCTTTAGTTTAATGTATATAATTGATTATTTAATAAAGCAATTATTTTTGAAATAAATTAAAAAAGGAGTTTTTTTATGAATAGCGCACTAGCGTCAAAACAACCAGACTCAGATGAAGATAGTAGTAGTTTTATGCTTGATAACTTGAAACAAAAAAATATAGTTTCAAATAAAGAAAGATTTTTTTCAGAAGTTAGTTCGGAAGATTGGAAAAATTGGAAATGGCAAATGCAAAATAGAATAGAAACAGTAGATGACTTAAAAAAGCATGTTAAACTTACTTTAGAGGAAAAAGTGGGCATAAAGAGATGTCTTAAAACTTTAAGGATGGCGGTTACCCCGTACTATCTTTCACTTATAGATATAAATAATGCAGAGGATCCTATAAGAAAACAGGCAATACCAACTTCTTTAGAACTTGAAAGATTTAGTTCTGACTGTAAGGATCCACTGAACGAAGATGCAGATTCCCCCGTTCCTGGGCTTACACATAGATATCCTGACAGAGTTCTTCTTTTAATAACTGACAAGTGTGCCATGTATTGTAGACATTGCACTAGAAGAAGATTCGCAGGTAACAATGACAAATCTCTTCCAATGGAACAAATTGAAGAGGCTATAAAATATATAGAAAAAAATCCAGAGATAAGAGATGTTCTTATATCAGGAGGAGATGCCCTTTTAATATCTGATTCAAAACTTGAACAAATTATTAAAAAAATAAGGGCAATACCACATGTTGATATAATAAGAATAGGTAGTAGGGCTCCGGTTGTTATGCCTCAAAGAATAACTCCTAAACTTGTTAATATGTTGAAGAAATATCACCCAGTATGGTTAAACACACATTTCAACCATCCAAGTGAAATAACAAGTGAGTCAAAAGAAGCATGTACATTACTTACAAATGCAGGAATACCAGTAGGTAATCAGACTGTACTTTTAAGAGGGGTTAATGACTGTCTTTATGTTATGAAAAAATTAATGCACGAACTTTTAAAAATAAGGGTTAGACCCTATTATATATACCAGTGTGATCTTTCGGTAGGAATAAAGCATTTCAGAACTAAGGTTTCAAAAGGTATTGAAATCGTAGAAGGATTAAGAGGGCATACATCAGGATTGGCTGTACCAACTTTTGTAATAGATGCACCTGGTGGAGGAGGAAAAATTCCTGTAATGCCAAGTTATGTAATTTCTAGAGCTGAAGATAAGGTGATACTTAGAAATTTTGAAGGAGTAATAGCTACATACAATGAGCCGGAAGACTATGTTTCAGAATGTAAATGTGAAATATGCTCAGACAACAGTAAAACAAAAATGATAGGATTATCGAAATTAATCTATAATAATGAGATATCTTTAGAACCTTCAGGTCTTAATAGAAACATGAGAAAAGGCTATAAAGCTAAATAGTAAAAACTTATCTTTAGGGTAATATATTATTATGAAATTATAAAAACTTAGTACAGTAAATTAATTCACTGTACTAAGTTTTTTAATATCCTATCTATTTAAAATCTTATGAATTCAAATTATGTACAAAGAATCTATAAGATGATATAATATATCTATTATAATAAAGCTTTGACAATTTGCTATCTTTTATGTATTGTGTAATAAGTAGAAAAGCTATAGAACAATTATGGGATATATTAAGCTGTTAAATAATTAAAGAAAAAAGTATAATTTGTTAAGTCTATAATATACCACACTATAAAAGGTAATAGCTCATAAATTATTGGTTAACAACAGGCTAAAGTAGATTTGAAATTTTGCTGATAATCTGGTTTAATAGTAATATGAGAAATCAGTAAAGGAATAAAAACAAAACTGTAAAATTTAAGGAGGAATACAATATGGCAACACCAGTATTAAGTGCTGAAATAAGAAGTTCTACAGGAAAAAAAGAAACAATCAAAGCTAGAAAAGATGGAAAGTTACCAGGAGTAGTTTATAGTAGAGGTGCAGATACAAAAGAAATAACAATTGATAAGAGAGAGGCATTAAGAACACTTTCAAAGTTTGGTCAAAACGCTAGAATAAGCTTAGATATTGAGGGTGAAAAAAACTTTGTAATAATTAAAGAATTACAAAGAGAAGTTGTTAATAAAGAACTAATACACATAGATTTTCAAACATTAGATGAAAACGAAAAAATTAAAATGGTATTACCTATCCAAGTAATTAATCGTGAAGCAGTAGAAACATCATTACATTTCTTACAAATGAACATTAATGAGATAGAAATTCAAACTTATCCAAGATACCTGCCAGATAAAATAGAGTTGGATGCATCTAAATTAAAGGATAAGGATGCTTTAACTATAGCAGATTTAAATATAGGAGAAGATGAAAACATTGAAATTTCAGAAGAGAGAGATAGAGTAATAGCATCTATAGCAGTAGCCGAAGATATGGAAGAAGACTTAGAATTAGAAGAAGCAGATGAAGAAGAAACAGATGAAGAAGAAGAGGAAACAGAAGAATAAATTATAAAATATAAATGGGTGTATTTGTTCAATTTACAGGCACCCATTCATTTTGTTTATTTATACTAAAATAATAATATA
>CAYLXY010000147.1:1224-5155 GCA_964387405.1 uncultured Clostridiaceae bacterium | reverse complement strand
TAGATGAAGAAACATTAAGAGAAGAAGGTTGGCTATCTTTAGAAGATATACAACCAGAATATGATGTAGAAACTCAATATCTAGCTAGTGATGGATATGAAATATTAGAGGACAAAGTAATTAAGAAATATAGGATTGAGAAAATTGCTGAGGAAGTAGAACCTAGGGATTTAGAAGTTGAAGTTGAAGAATTAAGACAAGCACTAGACATATTATTAGGTGGTGAGGACAATGATTGAAAAAGCTAGGAAGTTTAGAAAATTAATAAATGCTAATCTACAAGCTACTAGGAAATTAATTAGGGTGGATGAACTAGAAGAAGATGAATTATTAGATATGATTGATTTATATGAAGGCTATCAAGTAGATAAACTATATAAAGTTGATGATATATTTAAGCATGAGGGAAAGTTATATAAAGTTATTCAAGAACATACAAGTCAAGAGGATTGGATTCCTAGCGAACTACCTGCTCTATACTTAAGTATGATGCCTGAAAATGTAATACCTGAGTGGGTACAACCAACAGGTGGACATGACGCTTATAATACTAGTGATAAGGTAATATATGAAGGAAAGGTATATGAAAGTATTATAGATGGAAACACTTGGAGTCCAGTGGATTATCCACAAGGTTGGGAAGAAGTTTAAGTCGCATTATGATTAAAGTATGAATTAAAGCATAGGCAAAGAGATCCTTGTGGGTCTCTTTTTATTTTAAGGAGGCAGAATATGAAATGGGATAGAGTTGTATCATCGTGTATAGCAGGGTGCGGGACCTTTGTAAATTATTTGTGGGGAGGGCTAGATTTGGCATTAAAAACTTTATTATTGTTTATGTTGTTGGACTACTTAACGGGCATAATATGTGCGATAAAGTCAAAGTGCCTATCTAGTACAATAGGATTTAACGGGATACTTAAAAAGGTAATGATACTTATAGTGGTGGCAGTGGCTTGTAATTTAGACAATTTAACAGGAACAAATGGATTAATAAGATCCCTGGTAATATTTTTTTATTTATCAATGGAAGGAATAAGCATATTGGAAAATGCTGCAAGAATGGACGTTGGTGTACCAGACGAATTAAGGGACAAGCTATTACAGTTAAAAGAAGGCGGTAAAAAGGAGGAATAAATATGACTAAAGTATTTATAGATGCGGGACACGGTGGCAAAGATCCAGGAGCGACTGGAAATGGATTGAGAGAAAAAGATATAACTTTATCAGTAGGTTTAAAGGTCGGGAAGATATTACAAAGACACAAATTTGACGTAGTATATTCCAGGACCACAGATGTATTTTTAAGCTTAACCGAACGGACCAACAGAGCAAATAAAGCTAATGCGGATATATTTGTGTCAATACACACTAATGCACATAATAGTAATGCTCAAGGCGTAGAAACATTTAGTTATCCAGGTAGTAAAAATGGAGCTAAGTTAGCTAAAAACATCCAGGATAGTGTTTTGTCGGCAAAATTATATACTAAAAACAGAGGCACAAAAACTGCCAACTTTGCAGTATTGAGACAAAGTAAAATGTCGGCAGCCTTAATTGAGATGGCATTTATCACAAATGGACAAGATGCAGCAATGCTTAAAAATCGACAAGATGAATTTGCTGAAGCAATTGCAAAAGGAATACTGCAATATTTTGGCAAACAATATATAACGGATAAAAAACCTACTCCCCCTACTGCAAATAAAGGGGATGGCTTTTACAGAGTAATAGTAGGATCCTATCGAGATAAAAAAAATGCAGAATTACAACAACAAAATTTAAAAGCTAAAGGATTTGACAGTTTTTTAGCTTATTATGATAAATAACCCTGGACTGAGATTAACTTCTCAGTCTTTTTTTATTGCCTAAATATTGGCTATTCGTTTAGGGCGTGGTTGATACTTTGTGTGGGTGCTATACCAATTGTATTGGTGTGTAGGTAAAACCTCTTAAATTGCCTATGTGGAGCTTAAAACTATAATAAAGGGATTCACAAAGTTTTGCCTAACATATAGACTATAGAGGGGGAGATTTTATTGAAAGTGGTAAATAAGTTAAAAGAAATCAGGATGAAAGAGTTTTTATCTACTCAAATGGAATTTGCTAAAATATTAGATCTTGATTATCGACAATATAACAGATATGAAAATGGAACGGAACCAAAACTGTCTACAGCTTTGCTTATTGCTAGAAAATTAAATAGATCCATGGCTTATTTAAGCATAGGTGGAATAGCATATTCTAAAATTACAATGGGAGCGAAAGCATTTAACGAGTTATTATTAAAAGTATTGAAAAGTATTTAGACTAGGTTAGCTCCTAGTCTTTTTTATATGGTTGCTTGCAGTTGCTTGTAGTTAGTTTAAAGCGTTTTTAAATACGGTAAGCGATTTTAAAATCGGTTTAGTCTTTAGATAACTATAGAGAGGGTTTTGAGGGTTTCCTTGCTTTTCCTTTCTTTTTGCACCTTTTAGCTTATAAAACGCTCCTAAATGCGTTTATTCTCTTGTATTTCCCTCTATTCTTCTCTAAATCGGTTTTTTATTTATTCGTCAAAAAACGTCAAAAATAAATTTGTATTTGTTTATATTTAACTATATCTGCAAATATGGTAATATAGCTATAAGTGTTGGTTTTGTAACAATATTTGCACTTATCTTTACCTCTTTTGTTTTATAAAAATTTACAAGAACTAAACCTACATAGTGCTATCAATCGTTGACTTTAAGCCATTTAATTTCAATTCGTCAAAAATTCGTCAAAAATAAGTTATTTGAAGATATCATTTACTAGCACGGTGGCCCTATCCATCATCTCGTCTGTAAAGTGAGAGTACGTCTTTATGGTTTGCTCCACGTCATGCCCCATCAACTCTGCGACTGACTTAAAATCAAGCCCGTTTGCAATTAGTGTAGTGGCATAAGTGTGCCTTAAAGTGTGACAGGTGATATCATAGCCTGCCTTATTGTAATCTTTTTTTAATATTCTTGTCATGTTTGTTGAGCTTTTCAGCAAAATTACCCTGTTATCCAAATCCGTGGGATTGGACTTTTTGTATTTTATCAATGCAGATAAGGTTTTAGGAGGAATGGGGACAATTCTATTAGAATTTCTTTGCTTAACTGAGCCAAAATCATTTCTCCTGTGGCGACTATCATTATATCTTTTCCACTGACGATCTATAACTAAAGTAGATTCTTTAAAGTTTATTCTATCCCACGTCAATCCCATGATTTCACCTATTCTAAGACCGCAAGTTCCAGCTAAAAGACTAACAACTCTTGTTCTTTGGTTTCCTAGCTTGGATATTAGATCCCAATATTCTTTTTTACTTAATACTTTTATCTTGTCATCAATCTTGGACCTTGGTACTATTATATTTTTAACTGGATTACTAGATATAATATTAAATTGATCCACGGCAGCATTAAATAAAGTCTTGGCAATGGTTAAATATATATCTATGCTGCCTACTGTAAGGCCCTCCTTTACCATACTATCTACACAGCTTTGTATGTGTATGGGTCTTACATCTTTCAGCTCCATATCATCTAGTTCGCTAAATTTATTTAAAGCAAATCCTATATTTCTAAAAGTCCCTGGTTCGACATATAGTTTTTTATGTTCTTTGTATATCTCTTTAAATTCTTCGAACGTGATCCCCTCGTAGTCTTTGGATAAAGATACCTTAAAATCTTTTTTCATATCATCCAATCTTTTATCTGCTGCTATTTTAGCTATAGCTTTAGTCTTAAAGCCTTGTTTGGATCTCTGTTTCCATTTGCCTTGCTCATCTTTATAGCTGATGATGTATTGCCATCCTTTGTCTTTTTGTCTGTACGTGATATTGTATTCCATTTTTTAATCTCCTTTATAGAATAAGAGAGGTACTCTGCAGTTGCACCTCTCTAATCTCTTATTCTCTTAT
>CAYLXY010000147.1:0-1124 GCA_964387405.1 uncultured Clostridiaceae bacterium | reverse complement strand
GGTGTAGATCCTCCAACACTGAATTTCTCTAAATTTACATTCATAAGATTATCAATAGAAACTCTAAATATGTTAGCCAAATCAGATAAGACACCAGCACTTGGTATCCTTATACCTTTTTCCCATTCACTTACAGCTGAAGCACTTTTCAATCCAATCATATTAGCCAGCTCTAATTGTTCTATACCATTCTTTCCTCTTAAGTATTTTAAATTTGAGTGAAAGCATTTATTCATTATATCCACCCCCTTCCTATATATAGTATATCATAAAATGAAAATTATTTCTATAATTTAGAAAAATAGTTCTTGACTTCTATAATATAGAAGCGTATAATAGTAATTAGAAAGGAGGTTAGGAGATATGTGTAAGAGAACATTAAGACAAATTAGGCGAGAAAAGGATATAACACAAGAAGAGTTAAGTGCGATAACTGGTATAACTACAAGGAGTATAACAACTTATGAAAATGATGTACAAGCTTTAAGAAATGCAAGCTATGAGTATCTTGATAAAATAGCTAAAGCTTTAGAAATCAAAATAGATGATATTTTTTTAGGTTAGACTTCTATATTATAGAAACGACTAAAAGGAGGACAAGCAAATGGAATTAAATAAAGAATTACTAATGTTAGGTGTAGAAATACTAACAATTCATGGAATGGAAGGGATTGAAGCACTTGAAGCAATAGAAAAAGTCATGGAAATCAATTCATGGATATATGACTTAGAAAGTAACGAATTAGATAAATTAAGAACACTAATATTGAATTGGGACAAATAGGGGGGAAATAAATGAATATTGAATATAAAGTTTTACCAGTAAAAGAATTAAATCATTTTTTAATAAGGGATATCAGAGAGTCAGTATTAGTTGATCTTAAGGAAAGAATAAAAGAAGGTTACAATCCAGCAAGACCATTAACAGTAGTTAAAAAAGATAATAAGTATTATGTAGCTGATGGAAACCACAGATTAAAAGTGTTAAATGATTTAGGCATAGAAGAGATAACTTGTGTTATTCACAAAGAAGAAGATCCGTACACATTAGCAGTTAAAGGTAATCAAGATGAAGATACCTATAGTCCAATGGATTTATTTGATTGGATTGAACTTATAGGCAA
>CAYLXY010000146.1:0-5181 GCA_964387405.1 uncultured Clostridiaceae bacterium | reverse complement strand
CTTGAGCCAATATTTTTTGATTTCTTTTTCTTTCATAGCCTACTTTACACTATCTAATATTATTTAATGTCTATAAGTATTTAAACTATATTTACACCACACTATTATATACTAATTTAACTATGTCTACAATTTTTACTATAGACCCTAGAATCTCCCTTTAAAATCCAATGTAAGTTTTTTAAGTGGGTAAAATAAATCAAAAATTCAAGTCTCTTCATTTCCTAAACTTGCATTTAGAATCAAAAATAAAACTCTCATATGTTTTTTTCTTGCAGTTGCTCGGCATTATCTCTTTTTCAACTCTAATTGACGGTGTCTGGTTCATGTGGTAAAATTAAGTAAAATGCACATAATATTGTATAAAAAATTATATATAGGAGGAACTATTATGCCATTAATTACAAGTACAGAACTTTTTAAGAAAGCATACCAAGGTAAATATGCCATTGGTGCTTTTAATGTTAATAACATGGAAATAATTCAGGGAATTGTTGAGGCAGCTAAGGAAGAACAAGCTCCTTTAATTTTACAAGTATCTGCTGGAGCCAGAAAATATGCTAACCCTATTTATTTGAAAAAATTGGTAGAGGCTGCAGTTGAGGACTCCGGATTACCTATTGTATTACATCTAGACCATGGTGATACTTTTGATATTTGTAAACAATGTGTAGATGATGGTTTTACCTCTGTTATGATAGATGCTTCTCATCATCCATTTGAAAAAAACATCGAAATTACTAAACAAGTTGTAGATTATGCACATAGTAAGGGTGTTGTAGTAGAGGCTGAGCTTGGAAGATTAGCTGGTATAGAAGATGCTGTAAATGTAAGTGAAAAAGATGCAACCTATACTGTACCAGAACAAGCGGCGGAATTTGTTGAAAGAACTGGTGTTGACTCATTGGCTATAGCCATTGGTACTAGTCATGGAGCTTTTAAATTTAAGGGAGAGCCTTCTTTAGATTTTGAAAGACTAGCACAGATTCAAAAATTATTACCTGATTTTCCTTTAGTACTACATGGTGCATCTACTGTATTGCCTGAATTTGTAGCTTTATCTAATAAGTATGGGGGGGATATTCCAGGTGCACAAGGTGTTCCAGAGGAAATGATCCGCCAGGCTACTCAATTAGGAGTAGCTAAGGTAAATATAGATACGGATTTACGTCTTGCTATGACAGCAGCTATTAGAAAACATTTAGTTGAAAACCCTGGTAACTTCGACCCAAGAAAGTATTTAGGTGCTGGTAGAACTGCTATTAAAGAAATGGTACAACACAAAATTAAAAATGTTTTACTTTCTAGTAATTCAATATAAACAAAATCGTCTAATGCCTAGCATTAGACGATTTTGTTTAATTCAAAGTCAATATAATCACAGGATACTAATTTATAATCTACTCCATTATGTACACCTTGTAAGCCATAATCATATGACCCTTCCCCATGTAAATGTCCATATACTAGATGACTTACCTTATATTCTTCAAGAATCTCTGTAAATAGAGAAGACTCTAATTTATCATTAGTAGGAGGATAATGTAACATAGCTATTATATTTTCATGTCCTTTTTCTTTTGCTGCTTTTAAAGACATTTCTAATCTATTAGCTTCTCTTATATATATTTTTTTATCATGGTCAGTAAATTTATAATGATTAGGGCAGCTCCAACCTCTTGTTCCACATATTGCATAGTCCATATATGTAAAAAAATTGTTTTGTATAAAATTCATAGATTCAAATAGTGAATTTAATTTTCTTATTGAACCCCACCAATAGTCATGATTACCTTTAATTAAATATTTCATCCCCGGTAAATCTGCAATCCATTGTAAATCGATCATTGCCTCATCTAAAGTCATGGCCCAAGAAATATCTCCTGGAATAAGAACTGCATCCTCATTCTTTACTTTTTTTATCCAGCTTTTTTTTATTTTATTTTCATGATCTATCCAATGATCTCCGAATATACTCATAGGTTTACTAGAGTGCCCACTTAAATGTAAATCTCCTATAGCATAAATTGCCATATTATCACCCTATCTATTATTGCTATAATCTATTTATATATTTCATGATCTTCTGTATACATATTTATTTCCTTAGCAAAATCTTTCAGCTTCCTTATTTCACCTTGTTCCCATAGCTCATTAAATCTTTCTTGAAATTTAGTGGCTTCATCTATTCTTCCATTAGAATATAAAGAGTAAATATCCCTTAAAATATTAGATACAGTGCGAGATCTTGTTTCAAACATTTTTTGTGCTTGACGTATTTCATGTCTAATCTTAGACATTTCTTGATCTAATACAAATGCTGCATCTGATGCTTTTATTAATCTTTCATTAATATGTTCGGGAATATTATGTTTATATTTATATCTTAAGGAATGCTCTATGGTTCCCCAAAAATTCATTGCTAAGGTTCTAATTTGAATCTCAGCTAATATCTCCTTGGATCCCATAGCAGTCTGTATAGGATACCTAATTACAATATGATAACTCCTATATCCACTAGGTTTAAAATTATCAATATAATCTCTTTCATATACAATTTTTAAATCATTTCCTTCACGTTCTCTAATATAATCTACAACTGTATATATATCTTCTACAAACTGGCACATTATGCGAATACCGGCTATATCATCTATATATTCCTCTATATCATCTATATTATCTGTTTCAACACCTAGTTTTTTAGCTTTCTCTAATATACTCGAAACCCTTTTAACTCTTCCAGTTACAAATTCAATTGGCGAATATTCGCCAATTGTTCTTAATTCTTTGCGAATACTTCTAAATTTTACCTTTAACTCTTCCACAGCATTTCCATATGGAATTAAAACCCTTTTCCAGTCTACTTGCTGATGCATCTCATATCACTCCATTACTTAAATTCCTATAAATCTTTATTTAAATATTATTTCTACTCTCCTTTATTTATATATCAAAATCAAACTCATCTTGCTCATTTACAAATAGTTTTTCTATTTCCCAAGCAGGCCCAGGTCTACTGAAATAATAGCCTTGACCAATATCACAACCACTCTCTATTAATACTTCTAATTGTTCCTTAGTTTCAATTCCTTCTGCAACAACTTCCAAGCCTAAATTATGAGCTAGATCTATAATAGCTTTAAAAATATAATAATCTTCATTTTTATTCATTATGTTTTTAATAAATTCTCTATCTACCTTTAAAACATCAATAGGTAACTTTTGTAAATAAGTTAATGAGGAATATCCTGTACCAAAATCATCTAAAGCAATTGTTAATCCTATCTGTTTTAATTCATTTAATACTCTGATAGTTTCTTCTAAATCTGTCATTATAGCTGTTTCAGTAATTTCTACCTCCATGCCCTTACATATAATAATATCATTTATTGATAATGCTTTTTCCGTATTGTCTATTAAGTTTCCTTCAGATAGTCTTTTCCCTGATAAGTTGATTGACATTTTCATACCTATATATCCTGATTTTTCCCATTCTCTCTTTTGCTTGCAAGCAGTTTTAAAGACCCATTGTCCGATTTGTTCAATATGCCCTGTTTCCTCGGCAAATGTAATAAATTCTGCAGGTGGAATAAATCCTCTTTCAGGATGATTCCAACGAATAAGTGCTTCAACTCCTATAATTTTGTTGTTTTTCAAATCAACTTGCGGTTGATAATAAAGCATGAATTCTTCATTGTCTATTGCAGTTTTCAATAAACTGCACATTTCTATATGTCTTAATGTTTTTTCTTTAATTTGTGGAGTAAAAATACAGTATCCATCTTTACCATGATCTTTTACACTAAACATTGCTGTATCTGCATTTTGCATAAGATCTGATAAGTTACTACCATGTTTTGGATATAAAGCAACCCCCATACTTGCTGTTATGTAAAATTTATGGTTTTGCATAGTCCAAGGTTGTTTTATATTTTTTAATATAAAATTTACTCTCTCTACAACATTATTAATATCTTTTATATTCACTAATATAATACCAAATTCATCTCCACCTAGTCTTGATACAATATTCGGTGGCTTAATATTTTCAGATAATATTTTGCCTATATGTTGTATAAACTTATCGCCTGCTTCATGTCCTAATATATCATTTATATGTTTGAAATTATCAATATCTAAATATACAAATGCCATTTTTTCATTTTTTTCTTTTGATTTATCTATTAATTTTTCTCCCTCTTCTTCAAACATAGCTCTGTTAGGTAATTTAGTCAGTACATCATAATATGCTAATTTGTGTAGTTTTTTCTCTAATTCTAAACGTTCTGTAATGTCTGTTCCTGTAAAAAGAACTCCTTGCACATTCCCTTCTTTATCATGCATAACATTGCAATTCCTTAAGACTTTTACAGGTTTATTGTTTTTACATAAAATATCTACTTCTTTGTTTCTTAAATATTTTTCATCTAAAGTTTTAGTAAATAATTCATACATAAATTTTCTATTTGGCTCTGGTATTAGTAATTCTATAGCATTGCATCCTAAAATTTCTTCTTTTTTATATCCAGTTAAAGTTTCTGCAAATGAATTAAATAATACAATTTCACCATTTTCATCCAACATAAATATAAGCATCTGGGCGTCATTAATAACACCTTCTGAAAACTGCTTTTCTTTTTCTAAAGTTTCTTGTAATTCAATTTGCTCTGTTATATCTGTATGAGATCCGGCTACACGGATTGGATTGCCCTCACTATCCCATATTGCTTTCCCACGGCTAAGTACCCAAATATATTTTCCATCCTTAGCTTTAACTTGATAGGTGTTTTCATAAACACCCTCTCCTGATGTTAAATATTCATCTATTTTTTTTCGGTATTTTTCTACATCACCTGGTAGAAAAAGTTTTTCCCAAGCTTCTGCAGTATCATCTATCTCATCTTTTTTATATCCTAAGGTCTCCTTCCATCTTGGAGAAGTAAAATATATATCATTTATAAGGTCCCACTCCCAAATACCATCACTTGATCCTTCAGCCACTAACTTATAACGTTGATCACTTGTGGCTAAAGCATCTCTATGATTTCCTAACTGCTCATATTGATTCATTAACTCTTCTTCCATAGCTATTAATTCTTCATTGGTAGCACTTAATTCTTCATATCCATCAAATATTCTATCAATTGCTTTTTCAAATAATATCATTCTATTTTCTAT
>CAYLXY010000145.1:0-5229 GCA_964387405.1 uncultured Clostridiaceae bacterium | reverse complement strand
AAAGCAAAGATTAAAATCAATCCTTGCTTTTTTATTGTATATTTTTTATTTTTCTTCTTCATCTTCATCTTCTGGCTCTGACATCAAAGCTATAGTAACTATAGATTGACCTTCTTTAGTCCTCATAAGAGTAACCCCTCTAGTGTTTCTACCTAGTCTTGATATATTACTAACCTTTAATCTTATTACTGTACCATCATTGTTTATTAGTAATATTTCATCATCTTCTGTTACTATTTTAGCACCAACTAAAGGTCCTGTCTTTTTAGTTACATTATAAGTTTTTACTCCTTTACCACCTCTAGTTTGTAATCGATATTCTCCTAATTTTGTTCTTTTTCCAAAACCATTTTCACTGACCACTAATAGATCCATATTTTCTTCTATAATTTCCATAGAAACAACGTAATCATCAGGTGATAAATTAATTCCCTTTACACCCATAGCTGCTCTACCTGTACTTCTTACATCACTCTCTTTAAATCTAATAGACATTCCTTTAGATGTAACTAACATTATTTCTCCGTTTTCATCTGTTAGTTTTACTTTAATTAATTCGTCATTTTCTCTGATACTAATAGCTATTAAACCACTTTTTCTAGTGTTTTCAAATTGATTTAATTCAGTCTTTTTAATAATACCCTTTTTAGTAGCTAATACTAAATATTTTTCATTCCACTTTCTACCTACAGGAATTGTGGCTGCAATTGTTTCATTAGATTCTAATGGAATTAAATTAACTATTGCTGTTCCCCTAGCTTGTCTTCTTGCCTCAGGTATTTCATAAACATTTAATTTATATACTCTACCTAAATTAGTAAAGATTAATAAATAATCGTGGGATGATGATATAATTAGGTTTTCAACAAAATCTTCTTCTCTTGTAGTAAGACCTGCTATTCCTTTACCACCACGTTTTTGACTTTTATAAGTATCTGCAGGAAGTCTTTTTATATAGCCAAAATGAGTCAATGTAATAGCTACATCTTCCTCTTTAATCATATCCTCTATATTTATTTCTCCAATATCCATTGTAATTTCAGATCTTCTGTCATCTCCATATTTTGCCTTGATTTCTAATAATTCTTCTTTAATTATTTCAAGTACTAATCTTTCATTTGCTAATATTTCTCTTAAAGAATTAATTAATTTTATTAATTCTTCATATTCATCTTCTATTTTTTCTCTTTCTAGTCCAGTAAGTCTTTGAAGTCTCATATCTAAAATGGCCTGTGCTTGTTTATCTGATAGAGAAAATCTTTCTATTAAACCATTTTTGGCTATTTGAGCATTTTCAGATCCTCTAATAAGTTTTATAACTTCGTCTAAATTATCTAAGGCAATCTTTAATCCTTCTAATATATGTGCTCTCTCTTCAGCCTTGTTTAAATCAAATTGAGTCCTACGTCTTATTATTTCTTTTTGATGATCTAAATAATGTACTAGAACTTCTTTTAAATTCAATACTTTAGGCTCACCATTAACTATAGCTAACATAATAATGCCAAATGTATCCTCCATTTGTGTATGTTTATATAATTGATTGAGTATAACATTGGCATTAGCATCTCTTCTAAGTTCTATTACTATACGCATTCCATTTCTATCACTTTCATCCCTTAAATCTGAAATACCTTCTATTTTTTTATCCCTTACTAAATCAGCTATTTTTTCAATTAGTCTAGCCTTGTTTACTTGATATGGTATTTCTGTAACAATAATATGTTGTCTTCCTTTGCTCATTTCTTCTATACTTGCTCTTGCTCTTACTTTAATTCTACCTCTACCTGTTTTATATGCTAATTTTATACCTTCTGTTCCCATAATAATACCAGCTGTTGGAAAATCAGGTCCTTGTACATATTCCATAATTTCATATACATCTGTTTCACTGTCATCTATTAAAGCAACAGTACCATCTATTACTTCCCCTAAGTTATGAGGTGGTATATTTGTTGCCATTCCAACAGCTATTCCACTGGACCCATTAACTAATAAGTTAGGAAATTTGCTAGGCATTATAGTAGGTTCTTCTAAAGATTCATCAAAGTTTGGTCTATAGTCTATCGTTTCTTTATTAATATCTTTAAGCATTTCCATTGCAATTTTAGAAAGTCTTGCCTCTGTATAACGCATAGCTGCTGCACTATCTCCATCTACAGATCCAAAGTTTCCATGTCCATCTACTAATAAATATCTTATAGAAAAATCTTGTGCTAAACGTACCATAGCATCATATACAGCTGTATCCCCATGAGGGTGGTACTTACCTAGTACGTCCCCTACAATACGTGCGGATTTTCTATGGGGTTTATCCGGTGTTAAACCCAACTCCATCATAGCATATAGTATTCTCCTATGGACAGGTTTTAACCCATCTCTGACGTCAGGAAGTGCCCTTCCTACAATAACACTCATGGCGTAATCTATATATGACTTTTTCATTTCCTTCTCTATATTTATAGGGATTATATTCCTCTTTTTTTCCATAATTTTTTATCCCCCTTATATATCTAAATTTGTAACATATTTTGAATTTTGTTCTATAAACTCACGTCTTGGTTCTACTTTATCACCCATTAAAGTAGTAAATATATAGTCTGCTTTAGCTGCATCTTCAATTTCAACTTGTAAAAATGTTCTTGTTTCTGGATTCATTGTAGTATTCCAAAGTTGCTCTGGATTCATTTCTCCAAGACCTTTATATCTTTGTATATCTACTTTTCCACCCATATCACTCATTATTTCTTGCATTTCCTCTTCTGAATAAGCATATCTTTCATCCTTACCTTTTTTTAACTTATACAAGGGTGGTTGTGCAATATAGACATGTCCCTGTTCTATTAATGGTCTCATATGTCTAAATAAAAAGGTTAATAGTAAAGTTCTAATATGAGCTCCATCCACATCCGCGTCAGTCATAATTACTATTTTATGGTATCTAAGTTTTTCTATATCAAATTCTTCTCCTATACTAGTTCCAAAGGCTGTAATCATTGCCCTAATTTCATCAGAGCCTAACATTCTATCTAATCTTGCTTTTTCAACATTTAGTATTTTTCCCCTCAAGGGTAATATAGCTTGTGTATATCTGTCCCTGCCTTGTTTTGCACTACCTCCAGCAGAATTACCTTCCACTATATATATTTCACTTAAAGCAGGATCTCTCTCTGTACAATCTGCTAATTTTCCTGGAAGAGCAGAACTTTCAAGCACACCTTTTCTTCTTGTTAATTCTCTAGCTTTTTTAGCTGCATCCCTCGCCCTTTGAGCTGTTAAAGATTTTTCTACAATAATTTTTGCTTCTGCAGGGTTTTCTTCTAAGAAAGCTTCTATTGCTTCGGATACACTGCTTTCAACTATACCTCTCATTTCACTGTTACCTAATTTTGTCTTTGTCTGACCTTCAAATTGAGGTTCTGTGAGTTTAACAGAAAGTACACCTGTTAATCCTTCTCTTATATCTTCTCCTATAAAGTTTGTATCTTTTTCTTTTAAAAACCCATTTTTTCTAGAATATTCATTGAATATTCTAGTTAGAGATGCTCTAAAACCACTTAAGTGAGTTCCACCTTCATGTGTATTTATATTGTTTGCATAACTGAAAATATTTTCGGAATATGCATCTGTATATTGCATAGCTACTTCTACAATACTACCATCCTTCTCTTTTTCAAAATATATTATTTTTTCGTGGATTGGTTTTTTGTTTTTATTTAAATATTTAACAAATTCCTTAATTCCTCCATCATAATGAAATATTTGTTCTTGTTCTTTATCTACCCTTTTATCTGTTAATACTATTTTTATACTTTTATTTAAAAAAGCTAATTCTCTTAAACGGTATTCTAATGTTTCATATTCAAAAACTGTTATTTCAAAAATCTCTGGATCAGGTTTAAATATTATTGTTGTTCCTTTTTCCTTGGTTTTACCTATTTCTTTAATATCATCTATAGGATCTCCTTTTTCAAACCTTTGCCAATAAACTTTACCATCTATTTTTACAGTTGCTTCTAAATATTCTGATAGAGCATTGACAACAGAAACTCCAACACCATGAAGTCCACCAGAAACCTTATATCCTCCACCACCAAATTTTCCTCCAGCATGAAGTATTGTAAGTACTGTTTCTAAAGTAGATTTTCCTGTTTGTGGATGAACTTCCACAGGTATACCCCTACCATTATCACTTACTTCTATTGAATTATCTTCATGGATAATTACGTTAATCATATCACAATGGCCAGCTAAAGCTTCATCTATACTATTATCAACAACTTCATAAACCAAATGATGTAGTCCTCTTGGTCCTGTTGTACCTATGTACATACTAGGTCTTTTTCTTACAGGATCTAAACCCTCTAGAACCTGAATCTGATCTGCACTATACTCTTGTACTTGCCTCTTATTCATCTTATACCTCCTTATTAATTTACTATTTTATAAAATTAGCTCTCTTTTGTAATGTTAGAGTGGAAATAGATGAATAGTAAATTTTAACTTTACGTACAGCTTTATTTTCTAATGTTTCTACAATAATTAAAGAACGTAATTTTTGATTTTTTATTGCAGAAACAAAACCTTCTTCTTCACATGTTTTTAAAAATTCCTTACTAATTTTTGAATTCAAAGTAGATTTTATATCTAAAATAGCTATAATATCCTTTTTATAAATAATCATATCTTCGCCCAAATGAAGAAACATCTAATTCCCCCCACGTACATATTAACATATTTTTATTATAACAATATTTTATCAATAATAGCTATAATAAAAATTAATATACTTGTCCTTCTAATATGTTAAAAATCATACTATTTTTTGAATCCATATCTTTTATTTGTTCCATCATTGTAGTTGTAATAAAAGTTTGGACATTTTTTAAGTTATTTATTAAATAATTCTGTCTTTCTAAATCTAACTCACTCATTACATCATCTAACAGTAAGATTGGATATTCTCCTACTTCACTTTTTATTAACTCTATTTCTGCTAGTTTTAAAGAAAGAACCACAGTTCGCTGCTGTCCTTGAGAGCCATATATTTTAACATCAAAACCATTTACTTTTAATATCATATCATCTCTATGAGGTCCTGCAGTTGTTAAACCCCTTTTTTTATCTATAAGAATATTCTTTTCAAGCTTTTTTAATATCTTTTCCTTAATTTGATTTATTTCATCATTTTCTTTTATTTTAATATTAGTATCATATATAATTTTTAAT
>CAYLXY010000144.1:0-5287 GCA_964387405.1 uncultured Clostridiaceae bacterium | reverse complement strand
ATAATCTTTTAATATAATTTAATGTTTTATTTATATCTTTATAGTAATCTGTTTTTTGTAATCCCTCCGTTGTGTATAGATCATCTATTAGGTTGATTTTCTCTTCTTCACTTATCTTTCCATAAATGTTTTTTTCTCGTAAAGCATTTTTAGAAATCTCAAATATCTTTTCATCTATTACATAACCTATACCTGAACATTTTTTATCCCCACCATTAAATATAAAACAATTATATCCTTCTTTATCAAAATTTCGACTTCTATAGCATCTGCCCATTCTTTGAAATAATCCATTTAAATCAGATAGCTCTGTTATTAATACATCAAAATCTATATCTAGCGATGCTTCTGCAACTTGGGTACAAATCCAAATTCCATGTCCTTCTTTGTTATTTTTATCACCTAAAGCAAGAATTTTTTCCTCTTTTTCCGATTTATCTTGTTTAATAAAACTACTATGAAATAAATTAATGTTATTTATAAGTTTGGGAGCTTTTATCTTTATTTCTTCATATAATTCTTGTGCTTTTTTAACAGTATTACAAATTACTAATACTTTATTTTTGTTATATTTTTTGATTATAAAATCTGAATTTATTTCTTCATCTTTAATTTTGATACTATGCCTAATATTATTTTTATCTTTATCTATAAATGGTTCTGGTTTTTTAAACTTTATTCCCTCTTTTTCAAGTAAATCCCCTATAAATGGTGGAAATGTAGCCGTTAGTATGGTAAACTTACCACCTAGCTTTGTAATATGTGATAGTCCATTTACTAGATATGCTATTAAGTCTGCGGAATACATTTGTATTTCATCTATAATTATCTTTGAGTAAGCTAAAGTAGCCAGTTTAGGTTCAAAACCCTTATATCTGTATACAAAATCAAATAACTGATCTATTGTACATATTGTAAGTGGCATAGTTAATTGCCTTGTTCTTTCATGATATTCACTGATTCCTAGTTCGTCTAATTGAAGTTTTTTATAATCATCACTTTCTTCTCTTTTAATATATTCACTAAATGCATCAGAATGGAGTAATCCTAATCTTTCTTCTAATTTTTCTTTAACTATACTATTCCTCGCCCTATCATATATTGAGTTTATAGCTGTTCTTAATGGTAATGTAAAAAAACCTTTATTATTTCCAATCCATAAAAAGCCTGCTTCTGTTTTACCCATACCTGTTTGAGCTACAGCTATTATATTTTCATCTTTATTGTCTTTCATATATTCTTGCAACTTATTCCATTTAGATTTCGGTTTATCTTTTCTCCATTCCTCCATCATATTTTCCATTGATTCTTCTAAGAAGTTGTTTTCCCATTCTATCTTTTCATGAGCACTTGATGCATAATCTATTCTATTTAAAAGTCCTTTTATTAAAATATACTCATTAAAAACATCTTCTCCATCTTCTTCTGTAACTCTATTTCCATTTATATATCTTAAACTAGGTAATTTATGTACTTTAAGATCTGGTATCTTGTCATATTTAAAATCTACTGTATCATTTTTCATTAATTCTATTTCTTTTTTTATTTCATCTTTATATTCTGAAAATGAAAAATTTCTTTCGTGGTGATAGGCTACAGCTGTTGTTAAAATTTTTACTTTTTCTACATTGTGTTTTTTAACTAATTCTTTGATATCTAAAAAACCTATACTCAAAAATCCATGGGGTATTTCTCCTGAAATTTTTTCACCTTTTATCTTTTTTTGAAATTTTTTATTTGCTTTACCTAAATCATGATACAAACAAGCTAATTTTAATACATCCCAATCCACATTTAAATTCGGATACATCTCCTTTAAAATATTATAGTTTTCTATTAATCTATCTGTATGTTCTGCTATAGTTTCTTTTTTGGGGTAAGTTTTTGCTATGTATTCCTTTCTCACAAAAATCTTCTCCTTTTATAACCTCATTAAGAAAGTCCTGTACAGGACTTTCTTTAGTTAAACTGAAAACACTATATTATCATCTTCATCTAATTGAATAACCGAATGCTCTAGTATTTGTATTTTACTCCCATAGATCACATCAACTTTATTCCATTTTCTAAATACTTTAGGATAACGTTTTGTTCCCTTATCTACAAGAACATAGTCTTTGGTTAGTCTATATCTTGTTCCTGCTGAAACTGTTTCTTTAGCCATATCTGCATCCCCATCTTCAATTAACTTTGCAGGTATGTAAGCGCTATAATCATTTTTTATATCTATTTCATCTTCAAGCTCCTTTTCATATATATCTACAACTTTAACTTCCTCAATTAAAGCTAAATCTTCCCGTCTTCCTAATGAGGGATAATCTCTTGGATATAAAAATGCTTTTTTAATCTTTTCTACAAGTGCCTGATCTTTAGGTATTATATGTAAAAGTAACTCCACTCCTGTTAATAGTTCCGCTGTTGTTGGTCCTTCTACTACACAAATATAATCTTCTTTGTACTCTTCTCTATTTTTTTCATTAAGAACTACATCTTTTTTATATAGGTTTTCATACTTTTTAATTCCAGGTGCAACTATTTTGTTTATTAAGTTCCCTCTCGGTATCCATACATTTTCAAATTCTCTTGCCTTACAACTTCTACATTCTTTAACCCTGGTATTGCTTATAGTCATACATCTTTTGCATCTTTTATTTTTATCATCTACTATTTTATTTGAAAATTCATATCTAGTATATAAATCATTTACCTTTGAATGATATTTTCCTTGGATGCTAACATCCATTTCATTATATTCCGTAAAATCACACAAATAATGAGTCATTCCAATGACAGTTGAAGGTGGGGGTAACGGATAAGTCTCTTTTAATTGAAAGCTTGTAGGTTTTCTATAGTTAACCATATCTTGAGACAATTTTACTCTAATTGCTTTCATAGTAATCCATAACCTTCCCTTTAATTGATTCAAAAAATTCAGGCATAGATTTTGATTGCAATTCTTTTATAACTTCATTATCATTATCAAACACACCTTTTACCAATCCACAGTAAGTATCTTCTTTTACATCTTCATATAACACATCTTTTATTCTCTCTATATCTATTCTATTATTTTTGACATCCAAAGCATTGTGGAAAATTGGATTTTTAATATTATATACTCCACCTATAACAAATAATGGCTTCAGATCTTCTCTTCTTCCTTTAATATCTCTATATAAAAACCTTATAGTATCTAGTAAATTTATAACCCTGCTTGCTTTCTCCGTGTTTTCTATTTCAATATTATCATTTTCATCTATACCTATTTTATCTAAATCAATTGATATTGTATATGCATAATAAGATCTATGAATTTCACTTTGAGCTATACTGCCACCTTTTACTGCATCACTTTTATTTTCTTGTTTAGAATATCTATCATATAGACCTTTATTTGTTAAGAAATCTAGATCTCCTTTAAAACGCTCTAGGGAAATAGCATTTGAAAGCCTTACTATTGCCGAACGTGTTTTTTGTCCGTCAGTTGTTTTCATATATCCAAAAAGGTCTATTTCAGGGTACTTGTCTATTGTTGCTTTTGGTGCAAATTGCAACACTGTTTTGTCAGCATGTATTTCTGTATAATCGACTTCCATTTGATTTACAATATTATATCTTAATGCTTGTCTAGATATGTAAGTATGTTGATAACCTTTCCCCCTTGATATCTTTTTAAGAGAAGCCACATTTCCTATAGTTTCTCCATAGTTAGCACTTTCCGCTTGGAATATAATTGACACAGTCAGTCCTTTAATCTTCATTAGTTTCCCCTCCATCTTTATTCTCAGCTTTGCTCCATCCATTTAAACCTGTTACAAAAGCATATCCTACAATACCTAATTGCTCTTCATCTTCTAGGGCTAAAGTTAATTGTGATGGTATTGTTTTTCCTACATACATATAACTTGTTATTATATTATGCATAAATGTTTCTGCATTTCTTGTTTTTAATGCATTTAATAACCTATAGGATATCCCTCTTATTTTGCCCTTATCTGCATCTCTATCTTTTTTAATGTATTCTTCCCTTAAATAGTATCCATAAGATCTAAACTTTTTTACTAACTCTCTATTCTCTGTTGATTTACCCATACCCTCAACACCTTTCAAGTAGTTTACGTTTATAACATTTAAATTCATTATATGTCTCATATTATAATAGGTAGTTATAGTTTGAGATTCTGTAATTTTATACATAAATAATTTATGAATTAACATAAACATATTATAATTATTTAAAAGTACTTCCAGTGTCATATCATATATATTATAATAATTTCTTCCTTCTTTATATCCGGTGTTTATCAAACTATTGATTTCATTGGATGATGCTTTTATTATTGCTAAAATATCTTTAGATAATATATTGAATCTATATTTTTCATTTTCATACCTTATTATTTGAACATCTTGAAGCTCATATTGTATATAATTACCATGTTCTTTATTAATTGCATTTACTAATGCCCTATATGTTAAAGATCTTTTATCACTTTCATCTACTCCAAGTATATTATCTCTAATAGTTCCGTTAGTTTTTAATAACTTGTCCACGGATCCATTGTTATTTATAAAGATACCATTGCTATATACATATGTAAAACCTGCAGGTAAACAAGAATAAATTAATTTACATAAATCACATATAGCTACATCATTATAAAAATTCCAGACATGGGATGTCTTTTTACCCACATCAAACCCAGTTTCATTCAAAAAACTTATATCATTATCCATGTTTTGCATTTTATCGCTACAAATAAAACAATTATGTTCAAAAGTTTTTTTATCTGATTTTATATAATCTAGAGCAGTCTCTACAAAGTATTTTTCATAATCCTTATATACATTATTTTCTTTAGTTTGAGAATTTAAAAAACATACACCGCTCCAACCATTCTTTATAATGTTATAGATAACACCTTTTGCTATTATATATTTTTTACCACTTTCACTGTTACAATAACTAATTATCTCATCTATTATTTTATAGTAATCCTTTATTTCCTCTAGTTTATCTTCTAATCTATCATATTTTCTTAAATTAATAGTTTTTAATTTCTTCTCTAGTTCCAATACATCTACATCGTGTTCTATAAATGGATATACTTTTTTATAATTATTTCTCTTTAAATAATCTTTAACCATTCTAATATATTCATTTAACGATTCTAAAGATTTTATATCGAAATTCTCAAAGTTATTATTTATATGGCTTTTCATTATTGGCCTATAGGATACAATCCTATACCAAGGTATATTTTCTTTATACTTCTCTATAAAATAA
>CAYLXY010000143.1:0-5307 GCA_964387405.1 uncultured Clostridiaceae bacterium | reverse complement strand
CTTTTGCATTAATTGCAGGATTGATAGGAATCTTAGTCTTTAAAATTAAAAAAATATTTACTTCTAAAAAGAAATAATATAATTAAACCATAAAAATAGGAAGGCTTGTCTGTATACTAACTAGCCTTCCTATTTTTATTATGTTTTTAATCACTTATTTAGCTAATAAACGTTCCCCTTTTTCAGTAATCATAATAGTTTTTATTGGTAGCTCATTGCATGATTTAGAATAGGGGCAAATGCTACAACCGACATCACAGTTAATTCCACTACTATCCTCTTTTATATAACCCATACGGGTTAATTGTTCAAAACCATCTTCTACTAATTCTTCTGATATTTTTAGTTTTTTAGATATGTTGGATCTAGATATATAATCTGCATCTTTAATTTCAACTAATAACTCTTTTAACACAATATCATCCCCTTAAATAGAACTTAAGAAAATCCTAATAACCTTCCTATTTGATATATTAGAACAGCCATTACCCATGCAATAGCAAATGTGTAGACAACAGTAAATATAGCCCATTTATTAGAGTTAGTTTCTTTTTTAATAGTTGCTATAGCCGCTGCACAAGGAGTATATAATAATGTCATTACCATAAAAGACATTGCAGATAAAGGTGTAAAAGCATCTTGTATTGCAACAATTAACTTTGTCCCTTCACCGACTCCAGCATAAACCATACCTAAAGTAGATACTACTGCTTCTTTAGCCGCTATTCCAGCAAATAATCCTACTGCAGCTTGCCAAGTGCCAAAACCTGCAGGTTTAAATATTGGTGCAATAAAGATTCCAACTCTACCTAATATACTTTCCGCACCATAGGGTTCTACTCCTACAGGCAGTACTGCCATAATCCATAGTATAGTAACTACTGCAAATATAACAGTTCCTGCTCTCTTTAAGAATCCAGATACATTATCCCACATATTTCTTACAACATTGCCTAAAGTAGGTTTTCTATAAGGTGGTAATTCCATTATAAATTCAGAAGATTCCCCTTTAAATAAGGTCTTGCTGAATATTTTTCCCATAAGCAATGCAATAATAATTCCTATAAAATACATAAGAAATAATACTAATCCTCCCCTATTTGGGAAGAAAGCTGCAATAAAGACAAGATAAATTGGAAGCTTTGCACCACAGGACATAAATGGATTAATCAAAGTAGCAATCATTCTATCTTTTTTATTCTCTAGAGTTCTAGTAGCCATTATACCTGGAACATTACAGCCAAAACCTACTATCATTGATATAAAAGTCTTTCCTTGAAGACCTAATTTTCTCATTATATTATCCATTACATAGGCTGCCCTAGCCATATATCCACTATCTTCCAATATTCCCATTAGCATGTACAAAACTACTATCAATGGTATAAATTCGATTATTGCTCCAAGACCACCGATAAGTCCCTCTGTAGTAAAATCTATTAACCAAGCAGGAGAATTTATATTAAGGAGAAATACTTCTATACCATGACCTAGTGCCTCTGTTGCACTAACCATAAGTTCTCCTAGTAAATCTTCACCAATAACAAAAGTTACCTGAAACATTATAAACATAATCAGTCCGAATATAGGTAAACCAAAATACTTATGAATCAGTATTTTATCTATTTTTTCTGTTATAGTTTTTACAGCTACTTTAGGCCTAATAACCGAGTTTTTAGTTACATCTTTGACAAATTCATATCTTTTATTTACGATTTCTAATTCATAATCTTCTCCATCTTCTTTTATGCTAGAAAGTGCGTACTTCAACTCATTATTAGAGTTTAAGTTTTTGTCTTCATTAATTAGTTCATGTATATATTTATCTCCTTCAACTAATTTTATAGCAAGCCACTTAGATGGATACTCTAATCCTTTATTATATAAAGCTCTTTTTATATTTTCTATTTCCTTGTCTATTTTATCACCGTAGGATATGTTTGCTTTTGAACTAACTTCCTCATCCATTAATTTAATAGCTTCTTTAATTAACTCTTTTATACCTTGCTTTTTAGATGCAACTGTTGTGACTACAGGAGATCCTAATTTCTTGGAAAGAGCTTTTATATCAAACTTTATATTTTTTGCTTCTGCCTCATCAATCATATTTAGAACTACAATAACTTTAGTCCCCATTTCTAGTAATTGACTAGTCAAATATAGATTTCTTTCTATATTAGTAGCATCTACTACATTTATTACTACATCTGGATTCCCCTTAAGTATGAAATCTCTAGCTACTACCTCATCTTCTGAAAAAGCACCTAAACTATAAGTGCCTGGTAAATCCACTACATTATATTCAATATCTTCAAACTTAAATTTTCCTTCTTTTTTTTCTACAGTAACCCCAGGCCAATTTCCTACATGTTGATTAGACCCTGTAAGGGCATTAAACAATGTGGTTTTCCCGCTATTAGGATTACCTACTAAAGCAATAGTATTCAATTGCTTCCCTCCTCTGCCTATAATAATAATCTTCTGTCAAAATTCAAACTAAATTCCAATTTAATGACTTATAATTATTTTTTCTGCTAAACCTCTACCAACTGCAATCTTATTTCCAAATAGAGAAACTATAATTGGCCCTCTATCATTCTTTACTACTTCAAAATCTGCTCCAGCATTAAAACCCATTTCGTATAATCTTTTAGTTGCACATCCACCTGCATTTATCTTTTCTACTTTTCCTTTTTTACCAGAATTTAATTGTTCTAATGATTTATTTGACATGTTTTACCCTCCTCTATGATATCCTTAATGTGTGGTAATTTTAATCTTATATTTTTATTATGAGATTGTTATTGATAATCATTATCATAATTATAATACATTTATCTAAAAAAATCAAGCAATATTATTTTAATCTTTTTCATAGGATAGTTTGACGTGGAAATAAACCTCCATTATAGTAAACTTATTAAATTTATGATATAACTTAAACTAGGTCCTTAACATAATGGAAGGTGATAATAGCAATGGCAGAAAATCTACAAAATGATAAATCTAAACAATCGATTTTTTATAGTACTTTGTTAAAACTTGCAATACCAATTGTTATACAAAACTTGATTACATCTTCTATAAATATGCTAGATACTGTAATGATAGGTAGATTAGGCGAAGTTGAAATTGCAGCAGTAGGTATTGCAAATCAATACTTTTTTTTGTTTAATCTTTTGATAACTGGTTTAACAAGTGGTGCTGGAATATTTATTTCTCAATATTGGGGACAAAAAGATAAAAAAAATATACAAAAAACTTTAGGGCTTAGTTTTATTTCTAGTATAATATTATCAATACTTTTTACAATGATAGCACTTTTGATTCCTCAAACAATAATAAAATTATTTAATAAAGATCCTTATGTAATAGGATTAGGAATAAGTTATTTGAAAATAGTTTCTATAAGCTATATTTTTACTGCTATATTTTTAGTATTTGGAGTATCATCTCGCTGTATTGAAGATACTATTCCACCTATGTTAGTTAGTGCTTTAGCTTTATTAGTAAATGCTAGCCTAAACTATATTTTAATCTTTGGACACTTAGGTTTTCCTCCTATGGGTGTAAAAGGAGCTGCTATTGCAACTATAATAGCTAGAGTTGTAGAAGCTTCAGTCTTGGTATTATATATATATGCTAAAAAAGGAGTATTAGCAGCTAAGTGGAAACAAATGATAGATATTAATAAAAGATTTATAAAAAGAGCAACACAAACAATTCTACCTGTAGTTATAAATGATATGTTTTGGGCCTTAGCAATGATTATTTATGCTATTGCCTATGGTAATTTAGGAACACAAGCTATGGCTGCAGTACAGATCACTACTACAGTTCAAAATGTTTTTATGGTATTTACTTTTGGTATAGCCCATAGTGCTGCAGTAATGATAGGGCATCTAGTTGGAGCTGGTCATATAGAAGAAGCACAATCTTATACTAGGCGTTTTTTAAAACTTTCAGTAATTTCAGGGATTTTAATAGGAATTGTGCTTGCCCTTGGTTCTCCGACTATACTTTCTTTCTTTAATGTTTCTAAAGAAGTTCATGAGAGTGCCTTAAGGATTTTGTATATAATTTCTTTTACCATGTCCTTTAAATTAGTAGGGGTAGTTGTTATCATAGGAATTTTAAGGGGTGGCGGAGATGCGGGCTTTGCTTTAAAAGTAGAAACCTTAACTATGTGGGGTATTGGAGTTCCCTTAGCCTTTTTAGGATCTTTTGTATTAAAACTTCCTGTGGAAATAGTTGTTCTAATGGTTGCTCTAGAAGAAGTTGCTAAAGTAATATTTTCCATAAGAAGATTAAGAACAAGTGATTGGATACGTCAAGTAACTAATTAAATGGAGGTAATTTAATGTCAAAAATTTATAAGAGTTTAACAGAGCTTATTGGTAGAACACCACTTTTAGAATTTTTAAATTATAAGTCTAAGTATGGATTAAGTGCAAAAATAATTGGAAAATTAGAATATTTTAATCCAGCAGGAAGTGTAAAAGATAGGGTTGGCTATGCCATGATTGCAGATGCAGAGAAAAAAGGCATATTAAAAACTGGCTCAGTTATTATTGAACCTACAAGTGGAAATACAGGTATAGGCCTTGCATCTGTTGCAGCTACAAAAGGATACAGAGTTATACTTACAATGCCAGAAACAATGAGTGTAGAAAGACGCAATCTTTTAAAAGCCTATGGTGCAGAAATTGTACTTACAGAAGGTTCAAAGGGAATGCAAGGTGCAATTACAAAAGCTGATGAACTTGAAAAAAAAATAGAAAACTCCTTTATTCCAAGTCAATTTTCTAATCTTATAAATCCAGAAATTCATAGGAAAACTACAGGTCCAGAAATTTGGAATGATACTGATGGAAATATAGATATTTTTATTTCTACTATTGGTACAGGTGGAACTATAACAGGTGTTGGTGAATATTTAAAATCAAAGAATCCTAATATTAAAGTTATAGCTGTAGAACCTACTGGTTCACCTATTCTTTCAAAAGGTATAGCAGGACCCCACAAGATTCAAGGAATTGGTGCAGGTTTTATTCCTGATACTCTCAATACTAATGTTTACGACGAAATAATTACAGTTTCAGATCATGATTCTTTTGCAACTGGAAAAGAACTTGCTAAAACTGAAGGTATTCTTGTAGGAATATCCTCTGGTGCTGCTATCTTTGCTGCAAGAGTACTTGCTGAACGTTCTGAAAATGCAGGAAAAACTATAGTTGTAATTCTCCCAGACACTGGAGAACGTTATTTATCTACTCCCATGTTTGAGGATTAATAATTCTTTACTAT
>CAYLXY010000142.1:0-5308 GCA_964387405.1 uncultured Clostridiaceae bacterium | reverse complement strand
GGTAAGTCCATATAATATTGCTTCAATAATACTTAAACCTATATATTCAAATAATATTGCCATACAAAATGTAATTACCATACCTAAAAGATAAAATATAGCTATAAACTTATAATCCTTTGTAGCAGATAAATATATCATAGAATAGAAGGTTATTATAAGTGCTATAAAAAATCCATAAGACACAAATGCAAACACTGGATCTACATTCCCTATAAATATTAAACGATATATAAATGGTATGCCAATTATTGATCCTAGTAAAACACTAAAAAAAATACCTGTATAGAAAGAGGGTAAAATATCATCATATTTTTCTTCATATATTTTATCAGCAATATATCTAGACATAACTCCATTAAATGGTGCTGTAACCAATAGTGAAAATATAAATCCGTAAAGTATGGTAGATGATAATAGTTCTCTATCATAGTAAGGAACAGATAAAAATCCTAATATAATATACAAAGCAACTATAGTCCCTATTACCACAATAGTTGGTCCGATTGTAACTATTGTGCTATATGCTATCCCACCTGCTAATCTGGATATACTCTCTTCTTTAAATATTTTTTTCAACTCATATCCTATGCCTGCCATCTATAGGGCCTCCTCAACTACTTCTTTTTCTCCTTCTACTAGGCTCATATAAAGTTTTAAGTATTCCCCATATATATCTTTGTTTTTATGGAATTTATTTACTCTATTGTATCCATTCATACCCATTTCATCTATTAAGCTAATATCACTTGCAAGCTTTATCATTGCATTTCCCATCTTATCTGTGTTCATTAAAGGTACTACTATACCTGCATGACCAAAATCATCATTATCTCCATGGATAAGGTTTTTGCAATCTCCTACATTTGTTACTATATAAGGTTTTTTTGCTGCAAGTCCTTCTAATATTACCAATGGTTGACCCTCACTCAAACTGCTAAGTGCCATAAAATCCATTTTCCCTACATAATCTCTTACATTTACTGTTCCTGTAAATACCACATCTTCCAATCTAAGATCACTAACTAATTCCATACACTCCTTTGCATATTCTGGTTTTTCATCTAAAGGCCCCATTATCCAAAGTTTTAATCTATCTTCTTCTTGTTTAGCAAGATGAAAAGCACTTATCATGGTCTTTACATCCTTAATAGGGGTAACCCTTAATATTGCACCAATATTTATATATTCATCATCCGTATCTTTTATAGGTAAATTTTCAAATTTCTCTATATCTACACCATTTCCTATTATAATTATCTTATCTCTTTCACATCCTAGTTCTACTTGAATTTCCTTTGAAGCAGAAAATAATGTAGTTACTTTATCTGCAAATTTATAAGAACAAGATGATAATTTATAAAATTGGTTTATCCATAAGTCCTTATATATTCCAGTAACCCAATTTGCCTTTATAAGTTCTTGCTCTCTTTCCCTTGTATAAATTCCATGTTCTGATAATAGATATGGTTTTTTTTCTATGAATTTTTGCATACTAGCAAATACCCCTGAATAGCCAGTAGACAAAGAATGATACATATCTGCCTCTATGATAGGGCTTCTTAAAACGGTGAATAAAGGTTGATACATAGATCTCATAGACCATAAAAAATCTGTAAATACTACATTCGAATAATTTTTCAAATAATAAGATTTTGTTAAATCTAAAAAATCTTTACTTTTTAAAAGTTCATCTAAAGATATATTTCTACTTTGAAAAAATTCAAATATAGATTCCCAGTCTATGTTTTCTCCATAAAATAAACTCTCCAACGCATTATATTCTAATTGACTTAATTTTATTTTTTTATCCTTGATGCCATAATCCTCATCAAATAAATATACTTCTTGAATTTCAATCACATTACTTGGTATATCATATCTTATTTTGTTTTTTTGTTTTCTATCTATTACTAAGGTTTGAATTATAAATTCAATATCATCAAATTCTAGCAACATTCTTTGTAGCCAACTAGAGACACCACCAGTTAAATAAGGATATGCACCTTCTACTATTACACATACTTTCATAGCATCACCTACTTGCATTTATATTTTTAGGCAATCTCATTTCTATATCAACTTCTTTATTTCTTGCAGTAATTAAATAAATATCTTCTTCAATTTTTTCAAACTTTCCATTTTTTATATTAATTATTTCTTTATCAGTTCTCAGTATGTAAAATGTTTCTCCATGCCAACTATCAAGTCTAATTTCTATTTTATTAATAGTTGAATTTATACTAGGTGAGTTTTTTCTAAATATTTTAACTGCATTAGAAGCCTCTTTTATGTTTCTATTCTTTAATGTTTTAAAGCTATTTCGATAATCATCTATAAATCTTACATATCTTTTAGTGGTTTCCGTCCAATTTTCCTTATTTCCTTTAAAAAGTACTATATCTTTTAAGCTTAAATTGTGGACAATTGCCCCAAAAGATGTAAGCCCTGATATAAATTCTAATCTTTCTTCCCCCGTCGTATTTATTCCATCTATGGTAATTGGAATATATATTATGTTTTCATCTAAATATCCAAAATTATATCCACCTTGTGGTGGTCCTAATACTGATTGTATTGCAGGAAGTCTCTCCTTAAGCTTTTCTATATCCTTTATTTTTTCATTGACCAACACTGATTTAATATTTTCTTGTCCAAATATATCTTTATATATATTTCCTTGAAACTCAACTTCCTCCGAATATTTTATACCTATTTCCCCACCAACCTTATAAATCTGTGTTTTAAAACCATTGATTTGTTGTAAGTTATATTCATTTATATTGTTTTTAAGCTTATCTTCAAATCCTATACTTAAATATCCATTAGGTACAAATTGTCGTCTTTTATTTATACCTAATATATCTGGCAATAATATATCATGTTGAAAATTCATAGCATCCCTATTATAAAGTTCTTCTAATTTTTCTTTGTTTTCATAACTTATATAAGGAAACCCTTCATAGGTCATTAACCTTGTATTAACTATGGGATATATATAATCTTCATATATTTCTGATAGTATGGCTGAAAGTATTCCATAAGATGCTTGAGTTTCCATAAATGGACCATTTACGACATATATTTGACTTCCTTTATATATATTTCTCCATATTATAGGTAAATTGTCCTCTCCGAAAGCATAAACCTTTGTTGTAGATAAAAGCTTAATATTAGAACTTATATAATCTATATCTAATTCATGAAATCCACCTAGCATAAATCCTGGAACTATATTAAGTTTATTTTGATTAGTTTCTTTCTTTATACTTGATATTCCTAGAATTTCATTTAATTTATAATCTTCAATATATTTTAATTCAGGCATATTTAAAAAAACTATTGTCTTCTTTTCATCTATAAAATTTTGTATTATATTTAAATCTTCACTGTTTTTTAATATACTACTATCTAATATTAAATTATCATCTACTGATTTTATATGACTTAGAGACGATACTAGAAAGTGTTTTATTTTAGCACTTTTCAATCCATCTTCTATAATACTTCCTTTTTCACTTACAAGTGTAAAACCATCACTATATAATCCATTTCTTTCGATTATATTACTATAGTCACTAGCTTCAATATGAATATCTTTTTTACTATCAAGTACATCTTTATTTCTTTTAATAAAATATTCTAAATTACTAATTCCAAATAATATTATAAGTAAAAGAATAATCACTAAAGCTAATCCTAAATATCTTTTAATAGTTAATTGTGAGTCATAGTTTTCTTCATTTTTTTCGAATTTATATTTTTTGGCCATTATCTATTTCACCATTAACCTTATTTTTTCTTAGTTTATAATAATTCTTCCTTTGTCTTATTATTATATTTATTATGCTAAGAGACATTATTATCATATAAAATACAGGTTTTAGCACTCCATGGTGCATTCCTTCTCCTGCTTTTCTGGAATGCATATGTGCAGGAACTTCTTCTATTTTATACCCCATCATAAGCATTTGTATTATCATATTTATATCTGGATATTTATAATCAAAATTCCCATATATAGCATAAAAATCAAAAGCATCTTTATTTAAACCCTGTAAACCTGAGGTTGGATCTGTTATATCTTTATTTGTAAAAAGCTTTATTATCTGTTTAAAAAACAATATAGCAGACATCTTTAACCAAGAAACATGCATTTCATTTTTTTCTCCTAAAAATCTTGAACCTATTACAATATCTGGACATCTTTCACTTTCACAATCTTTCTTTTTAAGTAGATCATATATAATATTTATATTCGAAACATCATGTTGTCCATCTCCATCCATTTGAATAATATATTTGTAAGCATTTCTACTGGCATATTTATATCCTAATTGCAAAGTAGAACCATATCCCATATTTATAGGTTTGTTTAATATGTCAATGTTATGATGCTTAACTATATCTTTTGTATTATCTGTGGAACCATCATTAATAACTAAAATATCTCCTATATCATCTATATGCTCTCTCTTTAACTCTTCAATAAGCTTTCCTATGCTTTCCTCTTCATTATATACAGGTATTATAATTAACAGTTGCTTTTCCATTTTACTCCCCCTTACCTGCTGTTCATCCCATAATCTATAGCCAAGTTATTTAATGCATATACATTTTGTTTTATCCTATATACTATTAATTCAGAGTCCTCATAGTATACATTCATTTCTTTAGGAAAATATTTTTTATATTCTTCTGCCCAATAATATGCCTTTGCCATAAGAATATTTCTATCTTCCTTATAGTAAGTATCTTCTTCTGTTGAAATTAATAACTCCTTTTTAGCATCTTCTTTTTTTACAAACTCACGATTAATTATTTCAATATCTTCTCTTTTAAATCTATTACCATATTCAACTATAGGTCTTTTTTCTATATATATAAATACATATTGTGTAGGTATTTTTATTTGCTTTTTTTTGTTCCAGTTTTCCTGGGATATTATAAAATCCCCTAATTCATAGTGCAATCCATGATTTAAAATTTGACTTATATTATTTACAGGAGATATAGCAGTCCATGTGTAGTCTGCATAATCTTTCATTATACTCATATTTGTAAGTACGGTCCCAGTAGTCTGATAATAATAAAAAGGAGGTATAGGTCTTAATAAGCCTAAGCTTAAAACCATAAAAAGTCCTACTCCTATTATGCTAATTGAAATAAATGATGATGTTTTTTTTAATTTTACTCTTTCAAATATGTTATTTAAAATTTCAATAGGCATCCCCATCCAAATAGAAGAAAAATATGCGAAATATACTGCCGCCCTCTTTATTCCCATTATAATTGGCAACTCTAAAAA
>CAYLXY010000141.1:0-5420 GCA_964387405.1 uncultured Clostridiaceae bacterium | reverse complement strand
AGAATTCTAAATTTAAAAACAAAATAAAAGGAGGTGGAGCCAATGTCAAAACCAATTGTTGCAATAGTTGGACGACCAAATGTAGGTAAATCAACATTATTTAATAAAATAGTAGGGGGAAGAATTTCCATAGTAGAAGATAAACCAGGAGTAACAAGAGATAGAATATATGGAGAAGCTGACTGGTTAAAATATAACTTTACTTTAATAGATACTGGAGGAATAGAACTAGAATCACAAGAAGTAATACCAGCACAAATGAGAGAACAAGCAGAATTAGCCATGGATACAGCAGATGTAATAATATTTATAACTGATGGCAGAGAAGGTTTAACATCAGTAGATCGTGATATAGCAGAAATATTAAGAAAAACTAAAAAACCAGTAATAGTTACATTAAACAAAGTAGATACAAGAAACCAATCAGAACACTTTTATGAATATTATGAGCTAGGAATGGGAGAACCAATAGAAATATCTGCTTCATTAGGATTAGGTATAGGGGATTTATTAGACGAAGTTGTAGAGCACTTTAAAATTGATGGTGACGATGATTATGATGAAGATACTACCAAAGTAGCTATAATTGGAAAACCAAATGTAGGTAAGTCATCAATTATTAATCATATACTAGGTGAAAACAGAGTAATTGTTAGTCATATACCAGGAACTACAAGAGATGCTATAGATACACCATTTACCGATGGAGATGACAAATATGTTCTTATAGATACTGCAGGCATAAGAAGACAAAGTCGTGTAAAAGAAAACATAGAAAGATATAGCGTTATACGTGCCATTGCAGCTATAGAAAAAGCACATGTATGTTTACTTATTATAGATGCTACAGAAGGAGTTACAGAACAAGATAAAAGAATTGCAGGCTATAGTCATGAAAACGGCAAAGGTATGATTATAGTTGTTAATAAGTGGGATTTAATTGATAAAGATAATAAAACAATGAATGAGTTTATAAAAGAAGTTCGTAATGAACTTAGTTATCTTCTTTATGCTCCAATTCTATTTGTTTCAGCATTGACGGGACAAAGAATGAATAGAATATTAAAAGAAGTAAAACATGTTTCAAATCAAAATTCCATGAGAATACCAACAGGTTCTTTAAATGAAGTAATTGGAGAAGCTATATTATTAAATCAAGCACCTTCAGATAAAGGTAGAAGATTAAAAGTATTTTACGCTACTCAAGCTTCAATAAGACCACCTACATTTATATTATTCCTAAATGATAAAGAATTAATGCATTTTTCATACTTAAGATATTTAGAAAATAAAATCAGAGAAAACTTTGGATTTGAAGGGACTCCAATTCATTTTATCCTGCGTAAAAAAACAGGGAGGGATTAATCTATGTGGACAAATCTCTTATTAATTTTTCTTGCCTATTTTATAGGAAATTTTTCAACCTCTTACTTATTAGCAAAGTTATTTGCTAAAATAGATATAAGAGAATATGGAAGTGGAAATGCAGGATCTACAAACATATTAAGAACATTAGGTAAAAAAGCAGCAGTCCTGACATTAATAGGAGACTTAATGAAAGGAGTATTAGCTGTACTTTTGGGTAAAACATTTGGAGGACCTACCGTAGCTTTATTATGTGGTATAGCAGTAGTTGTAGGACATAATTGGCCTGTGTTTTTAAGATTTAAAGGAGGCAAGGGTATAGCAACTACTATAGGAGTTGTTTTAGTAATAAAACCTTTAATAGCAATTATTTGTATATCTATAGGTATTGCTATTTTAATTAAATTTAAATATGTATCCCTAGCTTCGGTTATTGCAACTACTATACTACCACTTACTATACTTATATATGGATTTAATTATTTTTTATTTGGACTTATACTAGCCTTATTGGCTATATATAAACATCGTGAAAATATTAAAAGGCTTTTAACAGGTGATGAAAGAAAAATAGGAGAAAAAGCTAGTTTAAATTAAAGGAGAGTTTTAAATGGGTAATTCTAAAATTGCTGTTTTAGGTGCAGGTAGTTGGGGAACAGCATTAAGTATGGTACTTTGTAGTAAAGGACATAAAGTTAATTTATGGATGAGAAACCAAGACCAATATAAAGCTATAAAAAATACTTGTATAAATAATAAATACCTACCTAACATTAAATTACCAAAAGATTTGAATTTATACATTAATATAGAAGAAGCAATTACTGATGTAGATGCAATATTAATAAGTGTATCATCCCAATCCGTTAGAGAAATTCTACAGAAGATTAAGCCATATTTAAAAGGCCATGAAATAATTATAAATTCTTCTAAGGGATTAGAAAAAAATACTCAATTAACAATATCACAAGTTGTTGATCAAGAGTTACCTAATAACAAATTTGCTGTATTATCAGGCCCATCACATGCAGAAGAAGTTTGCAAAAACATGCCCACAACAGTTGTAGTAGCTTCAAAAGATAAAAACATAGCAGAATTAGTTCAAGATTTATTTATTACACCAAGTTTTAGAGTATATACTAATCCAGATGTAATAGGAGTAGAACTTGGGGGAGCATTAAAAAATGTAATTGCCTTTGGAGCAGGAATAGCAGATGGGTTAAGATATGGAGACAATGCAAGGGCCGCACTAATTACAAGAGGTATCAGTGAAACATCTAGACTAGGTGAAGCTATGGGTGCAAACCCATCAACCTTTGCAGGACTTTCAGGTATTGGAGACTTGATAGTTACATGTACAAGTATGCATAGTAGAAACAGAAAAGCAGGCATTTTAATTGGCCAAGGTAAAAGTTTAGATGAAACTTTAAAAGAAATAGGTATGGTTGTAGAAGGCATAACAACTACAAATGTAGCCTATAAATTAGCTAAAAAATATAATATTGAAATGCCAATTACAGAAGAAATATATAATGTTCTCTACAATGATGGAGACCCTAAAGAAGCAGTAAATAATTTAATGACACGAAATCGTAAAAATGAAATAGAAGAAGTAGTAGACAGTACAAATATAGATTGGTAAAAAAGAAGAGGCTTATATTAAATAGAGTATAGTGATATAGGAATAATAGTAAAATTTACTATTATTCCTATATCTTTTTTTATTTGTAAAAATAATAAGTATAAAATTAAAAGAATCTAAATATAAAATAATAAGAAGAATAAGTAGTCTTAAGTCATAATATTAGTATATAAGCATATATTTATAATGTTATAGATATGGAGGTGCTATTCCTATTCAGATAAAAAGGAGGGGGAAATCATGGGAAAATACGATGTATATAGAGATATTGCTAAACGTACAGAAGGTGACATCTATATAGGTGTAGTGGGGCCTGTTAGAACAGGGAAATCTACTTTGATAAAACAATTTATGGATTTATTAGTATTACCAAATATAGAAAATACCTATAAAAAAGAGAGAGCCAAAGATGAACTTCCACAAAGTGGAACAGGTAAAACTATTACTACTACAGAGCCAAAATTTGTACCAAATGAAGCTGTTGAACTTGTATTAAAAGACAATGCAACATTTAGGCTTCGAATGATAGATTGTGTAGGATATTTAGTAAAAGGTGCTATTGGACATGAAGAAGATGGAAAACCAAGAATGGTAAATACACCTTGGTTTGAAAATCAAATTCCTTTTGAAGAAGCTGCAGAAATTGGAACTAGAAAGGTAATCCAAGAACACTCTACAATTGGATTAGTAGTAACTACAGATGGCAGTATTACAGATATAGAAAGAGAGAGTTATGTAGAAGCTGAAGAAAGAGTCGTTAAAGAGCTGAAAGAAATCAATAAACCTTTTATAATGATTTTAAATTCTAAAAATCCTGATGAACCAAGTACATATGAATTAAAAATTCAATTAGAAGAAAAATATAATGTTCCTGTCATTATAAAAAATTGTGCTAAACTTAATATGAATGACATTCATGAAATATTAGAAAATGTTTTATTTGAGTTTCCAGTTACAGAAATTAATATTAATTTACCAGGCTGGTTAGAGAGTATAGAGTCTAGCCATTGGTTGAAAAATTCAATACTAGCTGCTATAAAATCTGCTGCAATAGAAATTAGAAAGCTAAGAGATATAGAATTACTGGTAGATAGTCTAGCCCAAGTAGAAAATATTAAAAAAGCTAGTTTGGATGAAATAAAAATGGGTGAAGGATCAGCCTTAATAGATCTAATAACATTAGACAATCTATTTTACAAAGTTATAGAAGAAAAAACAGGTTATGAAATAGAGGGTGATTATCAGCTAATAGGACTTATTACAGAACTTGCAAAAGCTAAAAAAGAATATGATAAAATAGAAAAAGCCTTAGATGATGTAAAAACTATAGGCTATGGCTTAGTACCACCGTCACTAGAAGAACTAACATTAGAAGAGCCTGAAATGTTCCGTCATGGTAACAGGTTTGGAGTAAAACTTAGGGCAAATGCCCCATCTTTACATTTTATCAGAGCAGATATAGAAACAGAAGTTTCACCAGTAGTAGGTACAGAAAAACAAAGTGAAGAGTTAGTAAAATATCTATTAGAAGAATTTGAACAAAATCCAGAAAAAATTTGGGAAACAGATATGTTTGGAAAATCCCTACATGATTTAGTAAAAGAGCAATTACAAAACAAACTGCAAATGGTACCAGACGATACTAGAGTAAAACTTCAAAAGACAATTCAAAAAATTGTTAATGAAGGTAGCGGTGGTCTAATAGCGATAATATTATAAGTTATAATAACATAAGTAGGAATAGTCATATATTCTAAAAAATATTAATCCTTCCAAGCATTTTGGGAAGGATTTTTATGTGCAAAAATAACTTGAAAATGTGAAATCAAAATATTATTAGTAGTACGAACTATGGTATAATATATATTATGGCACAAAATATATTAAAGAAGATTTTATTACAAGTAAAGCAAATATAAGTTCAATATAACAATTAAAAAAGAATATGAACAATGGAGAGTTTTGTATGGGTTTTTATAAAATCGAAGATTTAAAAAATAAAAAACATATATTAAAACAGCAAAGAAAGAGGATAAAATTAAAGCACTTTTAGATAATTTTGCTGAATTAAAAATAGTGGAAATTAAAATCACAAAAGATGCAAGAATAGGTCGAGAAAAAGAAAAATGGTTAAATATTATAGTGGAAAAATGCTTTTAACAATACAATTCAGCTAGTGAGAAATATATTTATTCTGCATAAATAATATAATTAAATTAGGTGGTGATTAAAATTAAAAAGCTAGAAAAATGGAATAAAAGTTTAAATATTCTAATTGGTTCATTTATAGGTACTTTCGTAGGCCATTCAATATATAAATATTTTGATTATAGGAAACGCCCAGGTTTATACGAAATCCAATCAGCACCTTGGTACACAAGTATTCAAATATACGGATTAGTGAGTGGAGTAG
>CAYLXY010000140.1:0-5502 GCA_964387405.1 uncultured Clostridiaceae bacterium | reverse complement strand
ATACATTGTTACCGACCAGTGGGTCGGCTAATTTTATATTAATGAAGAATCTTTAAGGAGGAGGAATAAAATGAGTGGAAAATTTAAAGCTACTATGTTAGTAGTTATAATGTTAATAGGAGTAACAACATTAACATTGGGTTGCAGTAAATCCATAGTAGCTGATGAAGCACAGGAAGAAAAATATATACCAGTAGAAGTGGAGAAGGTTACTATAGGAACTATTGAAAATGAATTTAGAGTTAACGGCAAAATAGTAGCAAACGAAGAGATAGCCATTGTACCCAAAGTAATGGGTATAGTTACTAATGTCAATGTTGAACTAGGAAGTATAGTTAAAGAAGGTGATGTTTTATTTATAATAGAACAAGAAGATATTTCAAAAACTGTTCGACAAGCGGAAAGCTCTATAAAAGTTGCCTTGAACGGTGTAGAACAAGCTGAAAATGCTTTAAAGACTGCAAAACTTAACTATGAGGCAAATCAAGAACAAGTAGAAAATGCACAAATAAACTTAGGAAGAATAGAGAAACTTTATGAAGATGGTTCTGTATCTAAAAGTGATTTAGAACAAGCTAGATTGAAAGCAAGTGAAAAAGGCTTAGAAGCAATAAAGACTCAAGTTACTCAGGCAGAAATATCCTATGAACAAGCATTAAATCAATTAACGCAAGCTGAAATATCCCATGAACAAGCTTTAAGTAACTTAAATAACACGAGGGTTACAGCACCAATAGATGGAATTATATCTACATTAAATGTAAAAAAAGGACAGATGGCAACTAATAGTCAGGCTGCAGCTGTAATAGTAGATATAGATACAGTTTATGTGCAAGTAGATGTTGTGGAAAACATGGTAAATAAATTAGCAATAGGTCAAGAAGTTCAGGTGAAAATTCCTTCTATTATATTAGAAGAGGATATTGTCAGTACTATTTATTATATTAGTCCAACAGCAGATGAAAGAACAAATCTTTATCCTGTAAAAATATATGTAGATAATTCAAGTAAAAAAATAAGACCTGGTATGAATAGTGAAGTACTTTTAGGTACAGGCAAAGTATCAGATACTATAGTTATAAAAAGCTATTCTGTTTTAGATAGAGATGGAGAGGAAATAGTTTATCTGGTAGAAGAGGATAAAGCTGTTGAAAGAGTAGTAGAAACAGGAATAGATAATGGAGAGTATATAGAAATTAAAAAAGGATTAGCAGTGGGAGAACAAGTTATTGTAGAAGGTCAGCATTATGTAGAAGATGGAACGAAAGTCAAAGTAGTGGGGAGTGAATAGTATTGAGATTATCAAATTTAGCAGTAAAAAAACCTGTTACAATAACAATGATAGTTTTGATAATTGTACTTTTAGGAACAATATCATTAAGTAGATTACCTATAGATCTGTTTCCAGAAATAGAAATACCTGTAGCAGTTGTAGTTACTAGTTATTCAAGTGCAGGACCTCAAGAAATAGAGAATTTAATTACAGAAAAAATAGAAAATTCTATAGCCACTGTAAGTAATATAGACAAGTTGGATTCTATATCTAGTGAGGGTAGTTCTGTTGTAATTGCACAGTTTAACTATGGAACAGATATGGATTTTGCCACATTGGAAATGAGAGAAAAATTAGATTTAATAAAAAGAGCATTACCAGAAGATTCTGATGTTCCAATGGTATTAAAAATAGATCCAAATAGTATGCCAATCATGCAAATATCCCTATCTTCAGGAGGGGATTTAAGTGGATTACAAACTTTAGCTGAAGATACCTTTAGTCAAAGACTTGAAAGAATAGATGGTGTAGCTTCTGTTAATATTGGTGGGGGATTCTCCAATGAAATTGAAATATTAGTAGATCAAAATCAATTGGTTAATTATGGATTGAGCATAGACCAACTTTCACAAGTATTAAGGGCTTCAAATATGGACCTTCCAGGAGGAAGTATAAATAAGGGAGACGAAAAATTATCCATAAGAGTTAAAGGTGAATTTGATACTATTGAAGAAATTAAAAATTCTCCTATTATTTTAGGAACAGGAAATATTATTAGTTTTCAAGATATAGCCAGTGTGAAATTGGTTAAAGAAGAAACAACCAGTATATCAAGGACTAATGGGAAAGATAGTATTAATATTTCTATACAGAAACAATCTGGAAAAAACACAGTAAAAATAGCAAATTCAATAAATAAAGAGTTAGATCAACTTTCTAAGGACTATGATAATGTAGAAATTGATGTAGTATTAGATAGCTCTACTATAATTACAGATTCTATTAATACTGTTGTAAGAAATGTTATTACAGGATCAATACTTGCTATTATTGTTTTGTATGTTTTCTTAAAAAATTGGAGATCAACTTTTATAGTAGGAGTGTCAATTCCAATTTCCTTAATCGCATCCTTCATATTATTATATTTTAACGGAATTACTTTAAATATGATGACTTTAGGTGGATTGGCCTTGGCCGTCGGTATGTTGGTGGATAGCGCCATTGTTGTACTTGAAAACATATACCGCTATAGATCCCTAGGTTACTCTAGAATAGATTCTGCTATAAAAGGTGCTGCAGAGGTAGAAATGTCAATTATAGCCTCTACCATTACAACAATAGCAGTATTTTTACCAATAGTATTTATAGAGGGAATGGTAGGAAGTTTATTTAAAGATTTTGCTCTTACAGTAACACTATCTTTATTAGCATCTTTAGTTGTAGCGATAACATTTATACCAATGCTATCTTCTAAAATTTTAACAGTTGAACTTGGTGAAGGGGATAATGTTAAAAAGAAAAAGTTAGACTTTATTTTTAAACCTTTTGATAAATTATTTGAGAAGGTAGAAAATATTTATAGAAAAATTTTAGGAACAAGTCTTAAACATAGAAAAACTACTATTTTTATATCCGTACTTGTATTTATAATAAGTATGACTAGTTTAATAGGGGTACCAATAGAATTTTTCCCTACTATGGATGAAGGGAATATAACTATAGATATAAGTATGCCCTTAGGTACTAAAATTGAAAAAATAGATAATATATCTAATCTTATAGAAGAAAAACTAAGTTCAATAGAAGAAGTAGATGTTATGTTTGCCAATATAGGATCTGGTGGTGCTATGTCAATGGGTATGGATGGTGGAACTAGTAACAGTGCCCAAGTTGTTATAACATTGAAAAAACTATCGGAAAGAAATAGAAGTACAGCAGAAGTAGTGGAAGAAGTAAGGTACATGCTAAAAGATATTCCAGGCATAGAAACATCTGTATCAGAAGGTTCAAGCATGGGTATGGCCGGTATGACTGGAGATCCTATTAGTATAAGTATTAGTGGAAGTAATTTAGATACTTTAGAAGATATTTCAAATGATTTTAAAACAATTATAGAATCAGTTGAAGGAACTAGAGAAGTAGAGACTAGCTTAAGTGAAGCAGTACCAGAAATTGAAGTTGTGGTAAATAAAAATATTGCTGCAAGCTATGGTTTAACAACAGCACAAGTTGCTTCTGCAGTTAGAAGTGGAACTGTTGGAAGTACATCCACTAAACTTAAGCAAGATGGAGAAGAAATAAATATAATAATAAAAGCATCAGGAGATATTACAGAAAAACTATCTAATTTTGAAGAATTAGATATAACTAGTCCAGCTGGAATGAACATACCTTTAAGTCAACTAGCTGAAATATCTGTTGTTAAGGGTCCAGTAGAAATTGCACGAGAAAATCAAGAAAGAACAGTAACGGTTACTGGAGATATTATAGGAAGAGATTTAACAAGTGTTATTTCAGATATTAACAATCAATTAAAAGAATATGATATATCAGAAGGTTATTATTATAAAATAGGTGGAGAAAATGAAGACATAATGGAAGCTTTCGGGCAATTAGCAATGGCTCTTGCACTTGCAATAGTCCTTATATACATGGTAATGGCAGGACAGTTTGAATCTTTAATCAATCCATTTGTTATTATGTTTACTATACCTTTAGCCTTTAGTGGGGGGATATTAGGTCTATTTTTAACAAGAAAAGCCTTTGGTGTAACAGCCTTTATAGGAATAATTATGCTAGCAGGAATAGTAGTTAATAACGGTATAGTATTAATAGATTATATTAATATATTACGTAAAGAAGGTAAAGGGAGAGATGAAGCAGTTAATATCGCTGGTCCAATTAGATTAAGACCAATTTTAATGACTACATTAACTACTGTTTTAGGACTTGTACCTTTAGCACTTGGAATTGGCGAAGGGTCGGAAATACAAGCACCAATGGCAGTTGTAGTTATAGGTGGTTTAACATTGTCAACTGTTTTAACATTAATATTTGTTCCAGTACTATATACAATATTTGATGATATTTCAAAAACCTTTAAGTCAAAGCTGAGGAAAGGGTCACAAGATACTTCTGAGGCATAAAATGGGGTGAAAAAAATAAAATCATTAAAAGAACAAAGGAAAATTGAAATTATTGAAGCTGCAATTAAGGTCTTTGGAGAAAAAGGTTATCATAAAGGTAAGATAGAGGAAATTGCTAAAGAAGCAGGTATAGGTAAAAGTACTATATATGAATATTTTACTAGTAAGATGGATATATTTCAACAAGTGCTAGGCCATATATTTCAAACATATATAGATGATGGAAGATCATTCATTACAAAGGAAGCCACAGTGAAAGATAAATTTATAGCTTTGTTAAATTATCATTGGGATTTTATAGATTCATATGCTGATACAATAGAGCAAACATTTTTTCAGTTTAAAGATGTTTCTGATGAAATTAGACCATATATTTTAAATATGCACGATAAAATATTTAATTTTATTTTAGAAATTATTATAGGTGGTATAAATACTGGAGAAATTAGAAGTGATATAGATGAAGAAATGGCTACCTTTGTAATGTTAGGTATTATCAGTAGTAGTAATTTTAAAAGATGTTCTTCAGAGGTAGATGCATATAATGATAAGGAAGCTATATCCATTGTTGATATGATATTTAGAGGATGGGAAAATTAAAAACTTAAATTAAAATAGCAGATTTTATGTCTGCTATTTTTTTGTAGAAATTTATAATTTATAAAAGCCATAGTCTTAGTATAATGTGATAAAATAAATAGGTAAGTATATATTACGAATAGGTTACAAATCTTAAATTTAATAAAGAAATTGGCTGTTTTTGCCGATAGTAATATAAAGAGTGTATGAAAAATCATGTGTTTATCATGTCTTTATTTTTTTATTAATGGGCAAAAAATATAGATTTTGTCATCTTGTATCTAGTGAATAATTTTTATATAAGTTCATTATAAACAGAAGTGACTGAGACTGAGGAGGATTATTAAATATGAAATATAATAAGTATAAAAAAAAGTTAGCATTAAGTATAGCAGTAATAATGTTTCTTGTGATTTTAATAGGTGCAATTGGACCTGTGGTTTATGGGGAGACAGATAATCTAGTAGATTTGGATATACAATTTATTTCAGAAGATGGTCAAAT
>CAYLXY010000139.1:0-5520 GCA_964387405.1 uncultured Clostridiaceae bacterium | reverse complement strand
ATCACTGTACTAAAGCGATCTGTAATACATTTTCCATAGTTTTATATTGTTAAATCGATTTAACAAGGGTTAATAGTTTACCCAAATAATTTGAAATTTAACACATTAATGTTTTCAAAACTAGTTATGTTTTATACTGTTTAGCCCCTAGTTTTTTGTATTTGATGATTATTGTCTTTTATATATTTTTTGAAATATTTCCAACATATATAAATAAGCAATGCTAGAAAAGGAATAGCTATAAAAGCATAAAGTTTTCCTTCTAATAGATTAGCAACCCATATTGAAATATAGTTGTTTCCATTAAAGCTGCTGTTCCATAATGCATTTCCTACACCTGCATCAAAATTTATATTGTTGGCAATATTCTTATATAAAGGAGCCATAATCGATGCAGTAAACAAACTAAGCAAAATTGCTGGTATTCCTATTATTACATTTTTAAGAATGTTACCTTTAGATACAGCATTTATAACCACTATGAGACCTACTATATCGGACAGGTCAGCAAGGGGAAAAATATCTATAAAGCCTAAAAACATAGCTGCAATAATGGCAATTGGCATAAGTATTACAGATGATACTATAACTGAATCTTCGTCAGTGAAAATTATATGATTAACACCTATACGAATTTCGTTTTCACCCTTAAAATGCTTTTTAACGAATATTTCCATACCCTCTGCCATTCCAGAAAATCCGCTTTGCATAAAAGGTACTATTTTAGGTAGTATTAAAAATACTGTACTTATTTTAAGGGCAAATTCCAAAGACTCCATAATTCCTAGTCTAGATCCAAAGCCCATTCCCAGTCCTATAATCATAGATACTACAAGTGGATTTGAAAACTTCTTAAATTTTTCACTTTTATATGTCAATGATTTTGTTTGTGTTTTTCCAATCTTATCAAAAATATTGTTCCCAATTATTGCAAATGGTAACATGGAAAGACTATTTATATGACTATTTGCAACATTACCCTTGTCCTTGTATACATCATTCATTATAGGGTATGACCAATCTGCTAACTTTAAAGCTATAATCGTAATAATTACATCTACCAATATTACTGCCAAAATTGATCCTGTAGTCTGGTATACTATTACAGATGAAACAGCTAAGTGCCACATATTCCATATGTCTATATTGAAAATATTAGTACTCTTAGTGGCTAACATTATTATATTTACAACTATTGCAATAGGTATAACTAGATAAGAAATATTGTTGGACCAAATAAACAATGAGAGCGTAGGCCAACCAGTATCTATTATTGGTGTTTGTTTACCCGCTATGATCATTAAATTATTTACAACAGGTGCACAGGTTTCATTAAAAAACGAGAAAAGAACTGTTATGCCTATAAGCCCAATACTAATATTTATAGCTCCTGTCACAGCCTTTCCAGGCTTCATCCCTATTAAAAGGGATAAAAGAAACATAAGTGCTGGCAATGCAATAAATGAACTTAAAGAAGTAAGCTGTTCAGCAATTTCTATTATAAAGTCCATGTTACACCCCTGAATTCAAAGTTTTTAAACTTAATAAATTTAAGTTATGCAATATATTTAAATATGTCATGTTACAAATCCATTATAGTTTGATTTGAGCATACAATGTTAAAACACTACATGCCCAAATCTTTAGATTATGCTTTAAATTCCTAACTCTTTGAGATTTTCCTTGTTATTCAAGTATGCTTTGAATTACAGTGATTAGTCTTCTAATTTGTTTTTAGATATTACTATAAGTCTCCCTTATAAAATATAACACTGTCTGTACGGTATTCTTTTTCTAAAGTTTTACCATCAAGATAATCTAGCATTTTTTCTACTCCTATATAAGCCATATCATCTGGAGCCTGTGAGATAGTTGCCAAAATTCTATCTTGTTTTACAGCATCAATTGCATCAGGAATTTTGTCAATACTAACTATTTTAATTTCGGGTCTACCAGCTGCTTCTGCAGCATTAACAGCACCAAGAGCCATTAAATCATTTGAAGCAAATAGAGCATCTAGCTCAGGATTAGCCTGTAAAATATTTTGAAACACTTCAAATGCCTGATTTGTATCCCAGTTTGCTGGTTGTGATGCTACTACCTTCATATCCCCACCATCTTCATTAATCTTTTTTACAACATCATTAAAACCTAATTTTCGCATATCTGCAGTAGAAGATCCAGGTGAACCTTCAATTATAGCAACTTTTCCTTTATTACCAATAGCTTCTGCAATAGCTTCTCCTGCCATTTTTCCAGCGGAATAATCATCTGATCCAACGTACGTAACATACGTGGCTCCAATTTCTTTTAAAGCCTCTTCATCCAACATGGTGTCAATATTTACTATTGGAAAATTAGCATCGTTAGCTCTTTTAATAAAAGGAGCAAAAGCAGTTCCATTAATAGGTATCAGGATCATACCATCATAATCTTTGTTAAGCAAATCATCAGCTAGTTGCATTTCTTGATCAAGATCAGAGTCTGATTCTAATGCAAAAACATCTACCTTAATATCAAAGTCTTTCCCCGCTTTAATAAAGCCCTGTTCCATTGTGTGATAATACGGATTTGATCTGTTCTTCATAATTGCTGCAATCTTAATTTGTTTCTTTCCATCATCCCCATTGTTTTCTGAACCTGGGGTCTTTCCTGAATCTGGAGTTTTGGTCTTTGAACAACCTGCCATAGAAAATATTAAAATCAAACACATAAGTAAAGCAAAAACTTTTGAATTTCTTTTCATTTTTATTGCCTCCTCATTATATTATTATTACAGGTTTTCCTGTAAAAATTAATCTTTTCTCTTTCGTATCAAATCAAAGGTTACAGCCAAAATAATGATTAATCCTATAACAACCTTCTGCCAATAGGTGTGTACATTTAAAATATTCATTCCATTTCTAGCTATAGTCATTACAATAGCTCCTAGAAATGTTCCTATTACACTACCCTCACCACCTAACATACTAGTGCCTCCTAGTATTACTGCAGCTATTGCATCCAACTCGTATCCTTCTGCTGCTATAGGTTGTGCACTGTTTAACCTTCCAGTCATGATTATACTCGCTGCAGCAGCGGTTAACCCACTTATGGCATATGCAAGATATCTATAAAATTTCACCTTAACTCCCGAAAGTCGTGCGGCTTCTGCATTTCCACCAATAGCGTATATATATCTACCAAATCTAGTATATTTTAAAGCATAAAATCCTATTGCAAAACACAGTAGCGCAATTAAAAACGGCATTGGAATTATACCTTTAATCTCGCCACCACCAATAAACAACAGTCCTGTGCCTAACCCAGTTATTGCACTCCCCGAAGTCATTACCAAGGCTAGCCCTCTGATTATACCTAATGTACCTAATGTTGCAATGAATGGAGCCACACCTACCCAAGATATTAAAATTCCATTAATAGATCCCATTGCAAAGCCTGCAAACAGACATATTACTATAGAAAGCCAAATAGGTAAACCAGATTTTATACATTGACCTAGAACGACACCACTAAATGCCAATGTGGATCCTACTGAAAGATCTATACCACCTGTTAAAATTACAAAAGTCATTCCAAGTGCCAACAGTGCATATATACTTGTCTGAGTTCCAATGTTTTTTATATTTCTGAATTGGAAAAAATACTCTGATAGCATACTTAACATAATAGTTAATACAATAATAACTATAGTCATAATAGCTAAGTTGCTACCTGTTATATGTTTTATACCTCCCTTGAGCCTCTCCCCCCCAGTAAGTTCCTTACTATTGCTTGAAGTTTTCACAGTGCATCGCCTCCCCTTCACCTAACATATATTTAAGAACTGTTTCTTGGTCTGTTTGTCCTGAAATTTCGCCAGTTATACGACCTTCTTTTATAGTTATAATTCTATCACATACACCAATCAGCTCTAATAATTCAGAACTTATTATAATTACAGTTTTACCCTCAAGTACCATTTTGTTTATTGTATTATAAACTTCCACCTTTGCACCTACATCAATCCCTCTTGTGGGTTCATCAAATATCACTATGTTAGAATCTGCACAAGCCCATTTTGCAATTACCACTTTTTGCTGATTACCACCGGATAAAGCGTTAACACACTGTTGTATTGATGGTGTAACAATTCTAAGGTTATCTGCATAATTATTGCACACCTTTTTCTCTTTGTTTTTTTTCATTATTCCTAGGTTGTTAGAAAGCTTATTCAAGTTGGTTATAGCAATGTTTTCACGTATGGTATGTTTTATTATTAAACCCTGGGTTTTTCTATCTTCAGGTATTAAAGCAATCCCATTTTGTATGGCTTCAATAGGGCAATCTATAGTGACTTGTTTTCCGTCTATAAATATCTTTCCACTACTTAATTTGTCAGCGCCAAATATTGCACGGGCAATTTCTGTTCTTCCTGCACCCATTAATCCAGCAAACCCCAATATTTCTCCTGTTTTAGCTGTAAAACTAATATCTTCAAACACTCTATCTCTGGTAAGATTTTCTACTCTTAGGGTCTCACGTTTTTCAATATGTGAAAAATCCTCTTTTGGAAAGAAATTCACAAGATCTCGGCCTACCATCATCTTTATGAGATCATCATATTTTACTTCATTAACTAATACTTTTCCTACACCCTCACCGTCTCTAAGCACGGTGATATTGTCCCCTACTTCAAAAATCTCATTTATGCGATGTGATATATATATTATAGTTATTCCTTTTTCTTTTAATCGTTCTATAATTCCAAATAAGCAATTTACTTCTCGCTCTGTGAGTGATGCCGTTGGTTCGTCCATTATAATTAGCTTTATGTCTTTATTTAAAACTCGCACTATCTCTATCATTTGCTGAATTCCAGTTCCTAGTTTGCCTACCTTCATTCTAGGGTCAATATCCATATCCAAGTATTCTTTAATTAGCTTCCTGGCCTGTGCATAAACCTTGTCCCACTGTACCTTTTGAAATTTATTTACAGGCAATGATTTTCCTGGAAAAAGATTTTCTCCTACTGATAAATCAGGTAATAGTGTTAGTTCCTGATAAACTGTTCCAATTCCAGCATCTTGTGCTTCAATAGGCGACTTAAATTCAACTTCTTTTCCGTTGTATATCATTCTTCCACTGGACTGCCTATGTACTCCTCCTATGATCTTCATGAGTGTGGACTTTCCTGCTCCATTTTCACCTATTAAAACATTAACTTTACCAGTTTCTGCGATAAAGTCTACATTCTTAAGCGCTTCTACATTGCCAAAATTTTTGCTAATGTTTTCAATTTTCAGTATAGGTTCCACCTAGCCACATCTCCTCTCTCTTAAGTTTTATTCTATACTACCCTATTATAATAACTTATTATTTAATTTACAATTTCTATAGTTTCACTTTTCCAAAACAAAAGGATTTTTCAAAAATAATTATTATGCATGTTTTTATCTTTTTATAATCTGCCGTATTTTTTATCCTTAGCGTAATCTGACATTCAGATTACGCTAAAAATGTATATAGTGTTTAAGCAAT
>CAYLXY010000138.1:0-5547 GCA_964387405.1 uncultured Clostridiaceae bacterium | reverse complement strand
CAGATACAAGGGAATATTGGTGATTGATGATAAATATTTGCTTTCTTTGTTAAGGGGTCCGGTGCCTGTCACTTAACTTATGGCGTCTCTATTGAAACGGTAACTTTTTCTATATTTTTGATAATTGCCTTTAAGAAGGTCTCAAAAATGAGTTTTCGTTTTAAAAATGAAACAGCGTATAAATTGATAAAAATGTCATATCCATTCATTTTTTCAGCAATTCTCGTGACAATATATGGTCAAGTAGATAAATGGATGTTGAATAGTATGATAGGTAAGAGCGCAGTAGCGTATTATTCCGTTTCGCTAACTTTGGCAGGAGCGATTTCAATAATACCCCAAGCATTAATTGAAGGATTTCGACCAGATATTATGGCAGTTAGAAATTCTAATGTGGAAAAATATAAAAGAAGACTAATGCAATTGTATTGCTTAGTGTTTTGGTTGTGTATTGCATACTGTGTTTTTGTTACTATATTTGCAAAAGTTATTATATTGACTTTATATGGAGATAAGTATTTACCAGCTGTTAGTTCATTATCATTAATTGTATGGTATACCTCGTTCTCGTATTTTGGGGCGATTAATAATATGTATATGGTCGCTGAAAATAAGATTAAGTGGGTCCAGGTAATAACTCTAGTTGGAGCTATAGTGAATGTATTTTTAAATTATTTGTTTATTCCAATCTGGGGTATAGTTGGAGCTGCTTTGGCATCACTGACTACACAGATAATCACAAATTTTATTTTGTTAGCGATTATTCCGCAATTAAGGGAAAATTTCTTCATTATTTTGAAAGGAATTTCATTTGTTGGGTTGAAAAAAAGCTAATGATTTACTTGAAAGAACAACTTTGAATTTGGATGGAGGATTAAAAGAATGAATTTATACAATGATATTTCTGAACAGATGAAGGGAAAAACACTGATGATTACTGGTGGAACAGGTTCATTTGGAAGTACTGTTTTAGGAAGATTCCTTACTAGTGATATTGGTGAGATTAGAATCTTTTCAAGAGATGAAAAGAAGCAAGATGATATGCGCCATGACTTCCAGGTGAAGTATCCAGAGTATGCGGATAAACTCCAGTTCTACATTGGGGATGTAAGAGGTATACAAAGTGTTAGAAATGCAATGCATGGTGTGGATTTTATCTTCCATGGAGTGGCTCTTAAACAGGTTCCTTCCTGCAAGTTCTTCCCGATAGAGGTTGTTAAGACTAACTAACGTGTTGGGAACTGAAGAAAGCTCCGGTCGCTTTGCAGCCTTCGCTAAGGTGCCTGGCACTGTGAAAAATGTGTGAACGTCAAAGTTTGGGTTGATCAAATGAATTGAAGAATGCCCCACTATGTATTTTGTAAACCCAAAAGTGTAACAAAAGGCTTTCATAATACATAGTAAAGTTATCAGTAATTATCTATTAAAAAAAGAAATAAATTCCAATGTAACAGGAAGTTGTATTACTTTGTTGTAATGAAGAGGTAGGCAAAGATTTATATATAGTAATTGTTCATCAATAGAAAATATAGTTTCTTTCCTATTTAAGATTCAGTCTACTCGACCATAAGTTTTAATCAATTACTATAAAGAATAAATGAGAGGCAATAAATTTAAATATTAAAGAATATATAGATAAAGGGGTAATAGCATGTTCAAAAATAAAACTTTATTAATAACAGGTGGTACAGGCTCATTTGGAAATGCTGTACTTAATCGATTTTTAGATACAGATATAAAGGAAATTCGTATCTTTTCACGTGATGAGAAGAAACAGGATGATATGCGTCACTTATATAATAATAATGACAAGATAAAATACTATATAGGTGATGTTCGAGATCTAGCGAGTATTAAGAATGCGATGTATGGAGTTGATTACGTATTTAATGCTGCAGCACTAAAGCAAGTTCCTTCTTGTGAGTTCTTTCCTCTTGAAGCGGTTAAGACTAATGTAATAGGAACAGATAATGTATTGACAGCTTGCATTGATTCTGGAGTTAAAAAAGTTATTTGCTTATCAACAGATAAAGCTGCTTATCCTGTAAATGCAATGGGGACTTCTAAGGCTATGATGGAAAAGGTGTTTGTGGCAAAATCAAGAACTGTAGATCCTGAAAAAACGCTGATTTGTGGAACAAGATATGGTAATGTTTTGTGTTCAAGAGGTTCAGTTGTTCCGTTGTTTATTGAACAAATTAAGGCTGGACAACCTCTGACAGTAACTGACCCATCTATGACAAGATTTATTATGAGCTTAGAAGAAGCCGTAGAACTTGTTGTTTTTGCTTTCAACAATGCTGAAAGTGGAGATATTATGGTTCAAAAGGCTCCTGCAACTACAATCGGAGTTTTAGCCCAAGCTGTTAAAGAATTATTCGAAGCAGATAACGAAATTAAAGTAATAGGAATACGACATGGTGAAAAAATGTATGAAACGTTGCTGACCAATGAAGAATGTGCCAATGCAATTGATATGGGTAATTTTTTCCGTGTTCCAGCAGATAAACGAGATTTGAATTATGATAAGTATTTTACAGAAGGAATGCAGGAAAAGAATGCTCTAACAGAGTTTAATTCTAATAATACTGATTTACTAACTGTTGAACAAACAAAAGATAAGTTAATGGAGCTACAATATATAAAAGATGAACTTGAAGCTTGGAGGAATCGGGCATGAAAATTCTAGTTACAGGTTCTAACGGTTTTATTGCTAAAAATTTAATAGCTGAATTAAAAAATCAAAAATATAAAGATGTTTTAGAATATAGTAGGGATACAGAACAATCGTTATTAGATTCTTATTGTGAAGAATGTGATTTTGTGTTCCATTTAGCAGGTGTGAATCGACCTCAAAATCAAGAAGAATTCATGGAAGAAAACTTCGGTTTAACTTCTACCTTGCTTGATTCATTAAAGAAGCATAATAACAAAGCACCAGTGATGATATCATCATCTACACAGGCTGCTTTAGACAATCCTTATGGCAAAAGCAAAAAAGCCGGTGAAGATTTATTGTTTTCCTATGGGAAGGAAACAGGAGCAAAGGTACTTGTTTACCGCTTCCCTAATGTATTTGGTAAATGGTGCAAACCTAATTACAATAGTGCAGTTGCTACCTTCTGTAACAATATAGCACATGACTTACCTATACAAGTTAATGATCCTAGTGTTGTAATGAACTTGGTCTATATTGACGATGTAGTTGAAGAATTGATTAAAGCAATTGGCGGTAAAGAAAATAGGAATGGAGATTTTTGTGAAATCCCTGTAGTCCACACTATTACTCTTGGTGAGATAGTAAGATTAATCAAGTCCTTTAAGGAAAGCAGAAAAACATTAAATGTTCCTAATATGTCTAATTCATTTGAGAAGAAGTTATACAGCACTTATCTCAGTTATTTACCAACAGACCAATTCAGTTATCCATTAAAAATGAATGTGGACGATAGGGGTTCATTTACTGAGATTATCCGCACTATAGACAGAGGACAATTTTCAGTTAATATTGCTAAACCTGGCATTACAAAAGGAAATCACTGGCATCACACTAAAAATGAAAAGTTTCTTGTAGTTAGTGGCAAGGGGTTAATAAGATTTAGAAAGTTTGATACAGAAGAAATCATAGATTACTATGTAAGTGGTGATAAGATGGAAGTAGTAGATATCCCGACAGGATACACTCACAATATCATTAATGTGGGGGATACTGATTTAGTCACATTTATGTGGGCTAATGAAGCTTTCAATCCTGAGAAACCAGATACATATTTCTTGGAGGTATAGTTCATGAAAAAGTTAAAAGTTATGACAGTTGTAGGTACTAGACCGGAGATTATTAGACTTTCAGCTGTTATCAATAAATTAGAAGAATCAGAAGCTATAGAACATATATTAGTACATACCGGTCAGAATTATGACTATGAATTAAATGAAGTGTTTTTTCAAGACTTTAAACTTAAAAAGCCAGATTATTTTCTAAACGCTGCTAATGGAACAGCTGTAGAAACAATCGGAAATATTTTAGTAAAAATTGACCCGATTTTAGAAGAAGTTAAACCAGATGCATTTTTAGTACTTGGAGATACTAATAGTTGTTTGTGTGCTATTGCAGCTAAGAGAAGACATATTCCTATATTTCACATGGAAGCAGGTAATAGATGCTTTGATCAAAGAGTACCAGAAGAAACAAACAGAAAAATTGTTGACCACACTGCTGATATAAATTTGACTTACAGTGATATAGCAAGAGAATATCTGTTGCGTGAAGGGTTACCAGCCGATAGAATTATTAAGACCGGAAGTCCTATGTTTGAAGTTCTTAATTCTAGAAAAGATGATATTGAGAAATCTGATGTATTAGAACGACTCGGACTTGAAGAAGGAAAATACTTTGTGATATCAGCGCATAGAGAAGAAAATATCAATTCGGAAGTAAATTTCTTAGACTTAGTCGAAAGTCTTAATGCAGTAGCTGAAAAATATAAAATGCCTATTATTATAAGCACTCATCCTAGAACCAGAAAGATGATTGAAGCTAAAGGGATAGAATTTAATTCGTTAATACAGACTATGAAACCTCTTGGATTTAATGATTATAACAAACTTCAGATTAACTCTAAAGCTGTTTTAAGTGATAGTGGCACAATTAGTGAAGAATCTTCAATATTAGGATTTAAAGCACTTAATATAAGACAAGCACATGAAAGACCAGAAGCTATGGAAGAAGCTTCAGTTATGATGGTTGGGCTTAAGAAGGAAAGAATATTGCAAGGATTAGAGATACTTGAAACTCAACGTGTAGATACATTGAGGCAAGTAGCTGATTATAGTATGTCTAACGTTTCAGAGAAGGTGTTGAGAATTATTTTGTCTTATACTGATTATGTGAATAGAGTTGTGTGGGGAAAGTAAATATAACTTACTTATATCTACAACCTCGGCACAGGCCAAGAAACTTCAGTACTTCAACTGGTACAAGCCTTTGAAGAAGTTAATAATATCAAGATACCCTATCAAATAGTAGATAGAAGACCTGGTGATTTAGCTACGGTGTTTGCGGACACAAGTAAGGCAGAGAGAGCTGGGTTGGAAATTTCGGAGGAGCGTTAGAGACATGGTCCTTGACTCGTGGCGGTTTGAACAGCAGAATAAATAGATGAAGTAGCAGCTAGTAAAGATAAATAACTTAAAGGGGAACATCTAATGCAAACATTACTTAACTTTTTATCGATAGAGTTCACCGTTTTGTTAACAGCAGCTCTCCCAATTATTGAATTAAGAGGTGCAATCCCAGTTGGTATATCCCTGGGATTATCACCTATTCATGCTACATTAATAAGCCTAGTAGGTAGTATGATTCCAGTACCTTTTATATTATTTTCTATAAGACCTTTATTTAAATATCTTAAGACTACAAAAATATTTAAGAAATTAATACATAGAATTACGGATAGATCCATGAATGGTAGTGGCAATGGGGTCCGCCATTAAATGGGGTCCGGTGCCTGTCACTTAACTTAATAACTTACTTAATATTCTGACAAT
>CAYLXY010000137.1:0-5598 GCA_964387405.1 uncultured Clostridiaceae bacterium | reverse complement strand
AATAGAATTTAAGGTAGAAAGGCCTAAAATTAAAAAATAAGTAGGTTTTTACTGAAATATGTAGAATACTATTATAATATGCGATAAACTAAGTAGTATATGAGAATAATATATGTTTTTTACAAATTTTATCTTGAAAAGTCTTACCAATTAGATATAGAATGTTCTTATACTTAAAACAAAGCAAGGGGGCATAAAATTGACTACTTACAAAATTCTTATACTTGATTTAGAAGATAAGTCATTAACATATATTAAAAATTTTCTTAGAAATTACGGATATGAAGTCGTCCAGAGATCAACCAAACATAGTTGCAAAGAAACTATACTTAAAGAAATGCCCCATGTTATTTTAACTAATTGTTTTTCTGGCAAAAAAGAAAAGCTGGAAGAGTGTAATATTTTAAAAGGAGATTACTATAAAAGGAAAATACCTGTTATTGCCTTATTTAATACATTGGATGTAGAAGAAAAAAAGAATTTGATTTCTATAGGTGTAGATGATTATATATGCTATCCTTTTGAAGAAACAGATTTAATTTTTAAAATACAAAACTTAGTTAAATTAGTGAGTTTAGAAAAAAAACTAACCATGTCAAATAATGCATTAGAAGAAAACTTAGAAATAGTTAAAAAGCAAAAAAGTGAGTTAGAGAGAAACCTAAATTTGGCTGCTAAAATACAAGAAGCTCTTATCCCAAAGTCTTTGGGAGACATACCAAACTGTTCATTTAATTGGACATTCCAACCTTCTGGAAGAGTTGGGGGAGATATATTTGATGTATTTATGCTAGATGATGATAATCTAGGAATATATATGGTTGATGTAATGGGTCATGGAGTAGCCTCGTCTATGCTAGCTGTTATATTGTCAGAAACATTAATTTTAGATGTAGGTAGAGGATCTCCCTTAAAAAGAAAGATGAATTCCCCACCATATTATGAGATTGTAACTCCCTTAGAAGTTATTAATTACTTAAATAAAAGATTTCCATTTGAAAGATATAGTCATTATTTTACTATATTCTACATGGTTTTAAATATAAAAACAGGAGTAATGAAGTATGTAAGAGCTGGTCATCCTACTCCTTTATTAGTTAAGAGTACAGGAGAAATAATAGAGTTAGATGCCTATGGCACACCAGTGGGATTCGAGTTTAGTGAAGAATACGAAGAAAAAACAGTATATTTAGATTCGGGAGATCACTTGGTTATATATACAGATGGTTTAATGGAGATAAAAGATGAAAGAGGAAGATCTATAGAACATGAAGGTATTATTAATTATATACAAAAGGAAATGGACTTTGTAAATAGTCATTTAACAATGAGTTTAAATAAGCTAATAAGAAAACAAACTAGTTTAAAAGATGATTTGTCCATAATAGAAATGCGTTGGGTAAAATACATTTAAAACTATAGTAATTGGCTAGGAGTTTTAATAGTATTAGTAAGGAGTGATTTAGTGAAGTTAAAACATAAGCTTCCATTAGTAAGCATGGTAATACTAATAATTACTTTTGCTTCTTTATGGATTGGAACTCAGAAAAACGCATTAAACTTTATTATAGATTATCAACATAAAATATCTGTTGCTAATATAGAAAAACGAACTCAAGAAATAGAACAAAATATCAAAGATGGAAAACATATATTAAGAATAATATGTCAGAAGTTGGATAAGGAAGATTTAAATTGGGAATCCATATCTAGCCATTTACATAAGGAATTAGAAGATAGCGTGTTTGAAAAAATGGGATTAGTTTATGCTGATAAAACTTATAATGTTACAGGAACAGATAAAGTAGGAGATCTATCAGACAGGGAGTATATAAAAGAGGTGTTTGAGAGAAAAGTTATTGTTGTTTCAGACCCTGTATATTCTAAATCTAATGAAGCTCATCAAATTGTTATTGCAAAACCTATTATAGATAATGATGAAGTAAAGAGAGTATTAATTGGTACTATTTTAATAGAAGATATTGCAAAACATATTCATAAATTAAATATTGATGGAAATGGATTTGGGTTTTTGGTAAATAGACATGGGGATATTGTTTTACAACCTGAGCATGCTAATATATCTTGTGATAACTTTTTTGAACATATGGGTCCAGTAACTTTTCCAGGAAAAAATGGTTATATAACATATGATGGTTGTAAAAACACTAAGAAGTATGCATTTTTTAAGAAATTGGATGAAACTGGACTTATAGCAGTAATATCTGTAGACCAAAAAGATTTACATAAACCTATTACAAATATTTTTAACAAAAATATTAAAATATTTGCTCTTGTACTTATATTGGTTTTATTTTTGGTTAATTTTTTTATTAAAAGAGCTTTAAATCCTATTAACAAACTAATATCAGGAATGAAAAGGGTTGAAGATGGAGATTATACACTGCAAATACCTATAGATAAAAAAGATGAAATTGGAGATATTGCAATTCAATTTAATAAAACTATAGAAGCGGTATCATTAAGAGATGAAGAACTACAGGCTTTAAATGAAGAATTGGCTTCAAGTTTTGAAGAGATTAATGAAACTAGTGACAAATTATTAATAGCATATAATGAAATAGCAAAGAGATTGCAAAATGAGGAATTAATAAATTCTTTGTCCGAAATATTCTATTCAAAAAAGGATTTATATGAAGTTCTGGAATCTATTTTAGTACATACTGAGGAGATAATGAATTCTGAGCGTTGTGCAATTTATTTTTACAAAGAAGATCATGGTTGTTTTAATGTAATTGAATCTATAAACTTTAGTGAATTAGACAAATGTATAGGCTTTAAAAGAGATGAAGGATCAATAGGTTGGATTGTGGAAAACAAGAAAGAGATATTGATTACCGACGCATTAAATGATCCACGTTTTGTACATAAATATAGTTGGAGTGCAGATATATCCATGTTACTACACATACCTATTTTTGATGAAGATGGGGAAGTAATCGGTATCATTAGTTATTTTGGGAATGATTTAAACCTAAATTTCACACCATATTTGAAGCAATTATCTAAAACAGTATCTGTTACCATACAAAATAGTAATCTGATTACAGAAATTAAGAAGACCTATTTTAGTATTATTATGGCCTTAGTTAAGTCAATAGAATTAAAGGATAGCTATACTAGTGGACATAGTCAAAGGGTAATGGAATATAGTTTAATGTTAGGTAAAAAGTTAAATCTTTCAACAAAAGAACTTGAAATATTACGTTATGGTAGTATATTACATGATATAGGGAAGTTAGCTATTCCGGATGATGTATTATTAAAACCTGGTAAATTAACAGACCTAGAATATGATTTAATAAAAAGTCATTCGGAAAGAGGTGAAGAATTTATAGGGGATTTAGAATTTTTAAAGAATACTTTATCCATTATACGCAATCATCATGAACGCATAGATGGGAAAGGCTATCCAGACGGCCTTAAAGGTGATGAGATAGAGCAGCTTACCAAGATTGTAACTATAGCTGATGCATATGATGCAATGACCTCTAAAAGAGCCTATAAAGATACTTTAAGCAAAAAAGATGCTATTAAAGAGCTGATAAAACATAAAGGAAGTCAATTTGATCCATATTTAGTAGAAAAATTTATTGAAGTGATTTTATAATCTAAAAAATAATGTAACTTAGCTTATCATATATAATTTTACTTGGAGGAATATTAATGAAAGAATCATTTGAAAAATTGCTAGAGGAGCCTATGCTATATTATTTGCCACCTTGGACTCATAATAAAGAAACACTAACTGAATTATTAAAGGCACATCCATCAATAAAATTTGTTTCTTTAGTGGCTGTAGATTTAGGTGGAAATGATACAGATGAAAAAATACCTATAGATTTATTTATAGATGAAATGGAAAGATTTTTTAATATAGGTGTACAAACTGATGGATCTAGTGTAGTTCTTCACGGAATTGCTACATTAAATAATGCCAAAGTTGATTTATTACCTGATCTTTTAGTTAATTGGTTTGTGGATTATAATTATGAGCATATTTGCAAGGAAACTGGTCTTCCTATAGGAACATTAAGAATACCATCATATTTAGTACATAATTCTAAAAATGTGGATTCAAGATCTATATTAAAAAGATCTGCAGAACATTTCGCTAGGGAAGTGAAATTTTTATTAAACAAATACCCTCATATTAAAGAGGATTTAAATATTACCGAAGATGAAAAAATAGAAGATATAACTTTAACATCGGCTACAGAATTAGAATTTTGGGTAAAAACTCCTGGTGATTCTGCTAATGAAGAAAAATTATCAACATCTCAAATGTTAAAAGAGCAATATTGGAAGAGAACAAAAGGGAGTGTACGTACTGCCCTAGAAGAAACTATACTATTGCTTGACAAGTATGGTATGGAACCTGAAATGGGCCATAAGGAAGTTGGAGGGGTTACTGCTAAAATAGGTTCAAGTGGTAAGCTAAATCACGTAATGGAACAATTAGAAATAGTTTGGAAGTATAATTCTGCACTACAGGCTGCAGATAATGAGCTATTTATTAGAGAATTAGTGGAAGAGACTTTTAAAAAATATGGATTGGAAGTAACTTTTATGGCTAAACCTATTGAAGGAGTAGCTGGCAGTGGAAAGCATATACATGTAGGAGTATGCATTAAGCTCAGTAGCGGAAGATATATCAATGCATTTACACCTAAAAATAATGAAATAGATTATATGAGTATTTTAGGTTGGGGAGGTCTTTTTGGGCTACTTAGAAATTATGAAGTAGTAAATCCTTTCATAACAGCAACTAATGATGCCTTTAATCGATTAAAACCAGGATTTGAAGCACCAGTATGCATAGTAGGGTCAATAGGTCATAGTGCTAAAACTCCCTCTAGAAATCGAACTGTGTTAATTGGTTTAATTAGAGATATGAACAATACTATGGCAACAAGATTTGAAGTAAGGTCATCAAATCCGACAACTAATACTTATTTATCTATAGCTGCAATTTATCAAACTATGCTTGATGGTATTAAAGCCATTGTTAAGTCCAAACAAACAACAAAGAAATTAGAGATTGAATTTTCTAAGGGAGAAGGAGAAGAAAAACTTTATCTTCAAAAATACAGAGTCTACAGAAGTGAAGAAGATGTATTTGAATATTATACGGCAGAAGAAAGAAATAGAAAATTTGGAGTGCCACCAGCTACAGTATGGGAAAACATTAGAAATTTTGACTTAGAATTGTGTAAAAATGAAATTTTATATGCAGGAGATGTTTTTAGTAAGGAAATAGTAGATTCTTATAGAGAAGCTACTATTACACAATGGGTTACAGAATTAGTGGGTAGAATCATACCGAATAATATGGATTTAGTTAGAAATTGTAAAAAAGTTCACACGGAAAACAATTCAACAGATTTAGATGAAGTTAATTGGGAAAACCTTAGTAAATTAAGAAATTATTTAATGAAGGATAGCTTAGATAAAAAATCCTTATTTACTAGGATGAGGGAATGTATTGAAGAAGAAAATTTAGAATTAGCATCTGAATTACAGTTAGAAATGAACGAGAAAATAACTTTATTGAAACATTTATATGTAAATTATTTA
>CAYLXY010000136.1:0-5603 GCA_964387405.1 uncultured Clostridiaceae bacterium | reverse complement strand
ATTAAGAAACAATAATAATTTAAATATAAACACTGAAGGATTGGTTAAAAAAATATTGAATACGGATTCCTACACTTGGAATGAATATAGAAAAGCAAAAGATAAAGATAGAGTAAATAAAACCTTCATAAAATATTATGATAGTAACTACTACGGCCTAGCAGAATGGTCAGATGAAATTCATAAGCAGTATTTTATGGATGCTATTGAAGAGTATACGATTACTAATCCTAATGAAAAGAAGGCAAAAGATATATTGGAATTGTTTAAAGACTTAGATATTGAAGACAAGCAAGATTATATTGGAGTTATTGAAGATAAAATTAATATAGCATTTAAATAAGGGGTGAATATGTGAATATACAATCATTATCTGAAAAGGTACCTATAGATGAAACAATAAAATCTATAGAATATATTAAGAACGAAAGAGATATAGATAATTTAAAATCCTATGTAGAAGAAATAATGCCCTTTGGAAAGACAACTTCTATAAAATATAGAAATAAATTTATACAAAGATTTGTAGAGTTAAAAGGAAATAAAGTTATATATTCACCTTTGATAAAGTTTATAAATGATATTGAAAGTTATCAAACAAAAAAAGAAGTTATTTATTTTATAGTATGTATAACTTCTGATGCAGTAGGTGAAATGATAAAAGCATTTTCGGAGGGTTTTATACCTTCAGAGATTGATGAAAATGAATTTGAAGATGTTTTTTCTAAAGCAATGCCAGAAGCAAAGGAAAGTTCTATTAAAAAAACCTGTGCTGTAGTTACAACGATTTTGAAGGACTTTGATATAATTAAAAATAAAAAGGATCTTACAACTAAGAAAAAGATATACTGTTTAAATGAAAATCTTAGGCCTACATATGAAGGAATATTATTTAACTTATATTATGAATTTATTAAATTAAAAGGAAATAAGATGCCTGAAGTTGAAATTATTCTTAACAGTGATACATTTAAATATTTTTTAATGAGTGATCTAATGAAAAAAAGGTATCTAAAATGGATGTTGGATAAGGGATATATAGAAAATTATGTAATGGGAGGAAATAATAAATACCAATTTTCAGTGGATAGTTTAGAAGCTTTGATTGAGAAGGTGACTGGAAATGATTAAACAAATTGAAAATATGCTGAATAGCATGGGGCATAGGAAATTACTATTTATTATTGGAGATCATCTTTGTGGTAAAACAGAGTTAGTTAAGGAATACTTACAGCAAATTTATGGGGAAAATGCTGACAAACATTACATTGATGTTGGATTATACATACAAGAAAGAATACCTAAAGAAAAGCTTAAAGTATATAAACTCTTTCCAGAAGAATTTAATTCAGATGCAGAGTTTTTATTTCAAAAACTAGTTGAAGAAGAGTATGGAGAAAAGGATTTATTAGTTTTCGATCATATGGAATTTCTATTATCAGAGAGGTATACCGGTTGGATTAAATTATTAGACAAGGTAACTTTAAATGATAGGAAAGCTATTGTAGTAATTCCTAGTGAATATGAGGAAAGTTTGCCTCTTAATGCATATAGATATTTCAAAATATAATATTCAGGGGGGATAGTTATATGAAGATTAAGGATATTATTGACGTACCTTATATAGACAAGATAGTAAGACTTACAGATAATATGTCTGATAATGCAGACAGTGGAAAATTAGAAAACTTATTGAAAGGTTATGTTATTACAGATAGTGTCGAGACGAATCTAAATAACTTTTTTTATAAGGTAACAAACTTTATAGATAAGGGACAAGGGTTTTTAATCTCTGGACTTCCAGGTTGTGGTAAGTCTCACTTTATGACTGTATTAGGATCATTAATTAAGGATAATAAAAACTTTGAATTAATGTCGGGTAAAAGCGAAGCTATTGATAAATCAAAAGGTTTTTTTGAGGATAAAAACATCTTTGTAGTTTCATTAATGGCAGAAGAAGGTGGACCTGAAATATCTCTTGAGGATATGTTTTTTGGTGCGGCTGAGAAATTAACAGGATTTCCTTTTACAGATGAAAGTTATTATATAAAACAGTTTGAAGAAGCAATTATTGGTAATATTAACTATTCTAAAAAAATTGATGGGTTTATAAGCCAATACACTAAAGGTAGTTATTTAACTTGGACAGACTTTAAGTCTAAAATGAGTGATAATAGGTCTATAACAAGATTAATTAAAGCATTCATAGATAAAGAAGACATAAGTTTTTTCAGACCTGAGAGAGGAAGAATTGAACGTTTAGAAAATTTATATATTTGGTTAGATGAAGAGAACTATGATGGAATTCTAGTTTTAATAGATGAATTATCAGAATATCTAAATGATAGGGGTGGAGATGCTAGAAATGATGCTCTGTTCTTAAAAATCTTTGTAGAAAACTCTAGTCGGGTAATAAATGACAAGACGATACCGGCATGGATTGTAGGATCATTTTTATCATCATTACAGGATATAAAAGTACCAGAAGTATATGATCTAATGAAGGATAGATTTCCAACAGAAAATCAATTTACATTAAAAGTAGATGATGTAGAGGAAATTATTGACCAGAGATTAGTTATTAAGAAAAGAGTAGATAAGGTTGAAGAAGCATTTGTTTTATTAAATAATAAATATAATGCATTTAATAAAGTAGAAAAAGATACTTTTATGAAAATATATCCACTTCATCCCGATACTTTAGATATTTTATCTAAATCTGTTCGATTTTTATCTAGACAACGTTCAATAGTAGACTTTGTTTTAAGTGAAATAAAAGGAAATTTAGATGAAGGTGGTACAACTAAAGGGATTTTAGATGAAGATTTTACAAAATTAGTTACTCCAGATAGAATCTTAAATCATTTTCAGGAGAGAATCAGGGAGTTAAGTGATAAAAGAGAATACTTTGATACTATATATTCATATTATATGGGACCTGAGGGTCTTGGCAATGGAAAAGTAAAAGGTTTATTTAAAGATAATGATTCAGATAAAGAGACAGCATCTAAACTAATAAACATAATGACTTTATTGAAAATAAATGAGCTAGAAAAAGATTACACTGTAAGGGATTTAACTTATATGATTCAATACCCTAAAATGGAAAGGGATTTTGCGGAAGCGAAGATCAATACAATTCTCACCAGGATGTACAATGATGGTAGATATATTGAGATTAGTGAGGATAATAGTGATATCAATGTTGGAGACAATAAATATTTTATCAATAAAGATGTAAGTTTATCTTCTAAAATAAATAAGGATATGAAAAGGAAACTAACGGCTATAGAAGGAGGAAATATAGTTTCAATTGTAGAAGAAGTTATAAAAACACTTAATCAAGAGCCATTGAATATAGGCAATATGTTTGGTGAACCTTCTGTTACTAAGGCCGTATGGAATAATATTAATAGAAATGGAGTAATACAATTTAATGATTTAAATAAGGTGGGAAGTAAGGAATATTTAACTAGGGTTTTAAATGACTTAAAAGATTCAGAAAATGATTTTTACTTATTTATAGGAACCATTTTTCAATATAAAAAACAGAAAAATTTATTTGATGCAACATTAAAGGAGTTAAATAGCGGAAGTAAACCACAAGCAATGGCAATTTGGGACAATTATGATGATAAAGATAATAGGGCAATTGGGAAAAGGATTCTAAAGTCTATTTTTTATTGGCTACCATCCGATGAATTAGAAAAAGAAGAAGGAAAAGAAAAAAGAGAAAGAATAAAAGAATATTATGCCTATATAGAATTATCTAAAGAGTATCAAAAAGATTATGATGATACAAATTCCCAAGAAAGTAATGAATTATTAGAAAAAGTACAAGAAAAGATATTTAATTTAGAAGAGGATACTTTTAACATTTTAAAAGGAATATATCTAAATGGTAGTTTTTATAATGTGGAAGGTAGGTTAGATATTGATATATCTGCCTATGGTAATGAATCTTTAAATAAAATTATAAGTGTTGCAATAGATAAGGTATTAAAACAAACATATAGTAGTAATCACTTTATAGCACCTAATGAAAATATGGGGTTAACAGATAATGCAACAAATAAATTTATTAATGATTTTATTTTAGGAAATGAAACAACTCCTGTGGGCATTGGACCATCAATAGTAAGAAATATAATTAAGAAATTTGGAGAAATCAAAATAGAGCCTGATTCATTTAAGTTTAGCATAGATGTTAGAAATAATAATTTAATTAAGTTTATAATTAAAGAATTAGATGATGTAGAGGAGGTTATCTATAAGAATTTATATAATAAAGTTAGAAAGTCTGAATTTGGACCAGATAAAGGAACTACAGAGATTTTAATAGCTATGCTTATAAAGAAAGGTTTTTTAATTCCTATTAAAAATGATATCCCAATTAATATTGTTAATGTAAAGGCACCCCTTAATAGTACTGTTACTAAATTTAAGATGGGTGAGTTTGTAGATGAAAAATATACTGAAGGTTTAATGAAAATAACAAAATTACTATTTGATAAGAAATTTGAAAAACAAGATCTTTCTTTTCAAGAAGAAATTTGGGAGGAACTTATTGAATTTAAACAAATAAAACGAGAAGAAATTAGTAGAATTAATGACAATTTTAGAGATTATACAAAAGGTTTAATGTTAGAAAAAGAGATTTTTGAAAAATCCTATAGTAAAATTGATTTTATAAAAACAATACTTGATGATATTGATGAAAATAATGGCTCAAAAGATGGATTGGAATATTTTATCGAATCAAATTATGATGTTATCCATAACGGAGATTTTGAAGGCGTTTTTATAGAATTCAATAAAATAGTTGAATGGATAGACTCTGATATCCCTAGTGATATTAGAAGAGTTAACGTAATGGTAAATGGCTATAGGGATTACATTTCAGAAAGAGGAGAATATAAATATTTAATTAAGCAATATGATTATATAAGGGAATTGTTAAAAGAGGGAGATCACTTTATATTTGATAATGCAACAAATGATTTAAATAGCAAGTATGAAGTGTTTAAAAATGATTTTATATCTAAATATGTTGAAGAGCATAACAATGAGAATAATAAGGTTGAATTTGATGAACTAAGAGATCTCTTAAATAATAAAGAATTTAAATTTTTAGGAAAATTAAGTGTAATTGAGAAGATAAATATGGATTATGATTATATTAATATTAATAGAGATATCAATGAACAAATAAATTTCCAATGTAAAGATTCTCCACTTAAATATATTAATAAGGGAGAAAGTAGTTGTATATGTAATTTCAAGTTAGGTCAGAAAAAGCATGTAGAGGATAAGGATCAATTTATTCAAGACATAAATCAGGCTGTTTCAGGTTATATAGATGAATTGAATTCTAAAGCAAACATAGAAAAAATCAAAAAACATATTAATACTCTTAAACAAATTGGTGAGAAAAAAGATGTTATTACAATGGTAGAAAAGATGTATGAAATACCTTTAGATGAAAAGTATCTTGAAGGATATATGGAATATTTAATGGTAAATCCCGAAATTATTCAGTTTATTGATGAGGCATTAAAAGTTAATATAAATATTATTCAAAAAGATATTAATAAATTAATAGA
>CAYLXY010000135.1:0-5645 GCA_964387405.1 uncultured Clostridiaceae bacterium | reverse complement strand
ATCATTAAATAATACAATATATTTAATTTTTGCCTGTATGTTAATACTTTCTAAAAGACCTATCCTCTCCTTGCTTGACTCTCCTAGGTTTCCCCCTAATCCCCTGGTCTCTCAAATATCCTAAATAAATCCCCTCTTTCCTAATGGCTCTTTCTTTCCTAATCCTTACTATAGTTTCATAAAATTCCTCTTTCGAAGGTCCTTTATCTTTCTTCATACCCACCTCCTCATTCTTCTATAGACCCCGCTATCTGTCATATTAAATCTACTGGCAATATCATTTAAGGTCATATCTTCTTTATAAAGCCTTATCATTTCCATAGCCTCTAGTTTTCTTACTTCCTTTACTGTAAGTTTCATCAGTCCATATTTTTGAAAAATTAGATCTGGAAGCTTTTCATCTTCTGAAAAAATCGATTCCAACAAAGCCATGTAGTTATAGATTAAATCATCCAATTCTCTACTAATTCCAAACAATCTAAAAATCCTCCCTAACAGTTGTTAAGAAGGATCTTATTTTTTATATCCGTTACATCTTCCCTAATTCTAACAGTTTCATCATTATTATTTTATAATAAATATTTATCCTAATGTTAATTTATCAACAAAATGTATCGTTTAAAAATCACAAATAACTAGAGGTCAGAATTCTGAACTCTAGTTATTTGTATCAAATGATTTATTTAATTTTTTTAATGCTCTTTTTTCAATCCTAGATACATATGATCTTGAAATTCCTAGCATTTCAGCTATTTCACGTTGGGTTTTAATAGCTCCATTACAAATACCATATCTAAGCTCTATTACTGTCCTCTCCCTTTCCTTCAATACACTTTTCATCTTGCAATATAATTTCTTAATTTGTATTTTTAACTCTACTTGATCTATTACATCATCTGGATCAGTTCCCAGTACATCTATTAGGGAAATTGCATTCCCTTCTTTATCCACACCTATAGGATCTTGTAATGAAACTTCTTTTTTTATTTTTTTATTTGACCTAATAGTCATTAAAATTTCGTTTGCTATACCTCCATGACGGAAACACCGTACTACACCACAGATATTTCAACACTTACAGAAACGCCAGATTTAACGACTATTGGTGGAAGAATAAAACATTACCGATTATTGAATAGTTTACTCCAAAGACAACTAAGTAGTCTAGCAGGAATTAGCTCCAATACTCTTTTACAGTATGAAAATAATCAAATTCCTCACTCTTTAGAAACATGTACTAAAATTGCCGATGCTCTAAAAATTGATCCTTTTCTTATATATGATGATTACTTAAAGTTTATCGCTGATGATTTTGCTAAGACAATAAGATTAGCACGTCAATCTAATAATTTAACCCAGGGTGAATTAGGACAAGCTATAGGTATTCATAAAAAGGTTATTCAACGTTGGGAAAATAAAAGGGATCGTCCATCTAGAAAATCTTATGAAATTCTAAATGATTTATTATTTTCTGAACTAGGGTAGTTTTAACTATCCTAGTTTTATTATCATACTTAGTTTAACAATATTATCTGTGTCTGGAATAAATTCTCCTAGTTCCCACTTTGGGATATCCTGCCTTGAAACAGAAAATTGAAATGAACATTACATATATGCAACTAATGGTTGCAACCATTAATTTAAAGGGATATTTAATGAATATAATATAAAAAATACATTATAGGCAAATTTATCATGTCTGCATGAATATCCTATAGCCTTCAGATTTTCAAAAGCCCTTAGAGTGTCAAGCGTAGGCAAGCATTCTTAGTATTTTCACTTTAAATATTTATCTGTTTCCTTGTCGAAGTCTGATTTATATTCCCTGTCTTGTTCTACTCTAAATTTTTCATATTCTTTATATGCAAGTTCTTTTGCTACTCTGGCAGATATAGTTCCCTTATCTTCTAAAATTTGGTATTCATTAAATTCTAAAAAAGCATTCAATCTATTTACCCAATCGTTCATTTTCATAGGTATTTGTTTTCTAGCTTGATTTTCTGCATAATCTAAATACATATTTACTACTCTATTTAATTCATTTATTTCCTGTTCCTTTAAATAATTTTTAGCTACATATGTATCTGATTCTAATATTTTACCATTAGGTGAGTTTTTCCATGTAGTTAATCCCATATTAATTTTAGAGGCATCCACCCTAGTTCTAATAATTTCTGCTGCTGTTTCTCCAGTTATTGCATAATGAAGTTTATTTTGAACCGTTGCATAAAATTCTTTTGTTATTTGATTATTATTATCATAATCGATACTACACTCAGCATATATATCCGTTATCTTCTGATAAAATCTTCTTTCAGATGCTCTAATTTCTCTAATTCGTTCTAATAATTCGTCAAAATAATCTTTACCAAAATGTTGACCATTTTTTAATCTTTCATCATCAAGAACGAACCCTTTAGTGATATATTCTCGTAAAGTATTAGTGGCCCATTTTCTAAATTGGGTACCTTGTTTTGAACGCACTCTATATCCTACAGCAATAATCATATCCAGATTATAATATAAAGCTTCTCGCTCTACCTGTCTATTTCCCTCATCTTGAACTATTGCATATTTTGCAATGGTTGATTCTTCTTCTAATTCTTCCTCCTCTAGTATGTTTTTTATATGTCTAGAAATAACTGACCTATCTCTTTGAAATAACTCTACCATTTGAGCCTGATTTAGCCAAACAGTTTCGCCTGAAAACAAAACTCCTAGATCAATATTACCATCATCTGTTCTATAAAATAATATTTCACCTTTTTTAGGATCAATCATCTTATTTTCCACATTTCACTTCCTTCCCTAAGACACTTTAATCTACTAATATCATTATAGCATGATTTACTAGGCCCTATAACTGTATCAAAATTCATAAATTTAAAGAAATCAAATGTTAAAATATCGCTCCCTTACCCCTCTATTATCAATTAACTTTGTATCTATAGCTGATAATATATTTCCTATTTTAAATGTTCTAAGTTGGCCTTTATCTATATCCAATGCTTTTATGTTCATATCCTCTACCTTTAAAACCTGTATTCTTCTTTGAGTTATTTTCAAGTCTTTCATATACATAATTGTAATTATTTTATGATTGATTAATGAATATTTTAAAGATTGATTTACCATATTATCACCCCAAACACATATTCTTTGTATTGTTTTAACAGAATCCATATTTGATGTAAAGTGTACAGCACAAAAATTTCACCTTATTATTAATTTGTTTTTTCTAACAAAAAAGAGTCTGAATTGATCCTTTAAATATGGTTTCTTAGTTTACCTTTAATTCGCATTCCATTATTCTATCCCTAACTATTGCTATAAAATTTCCAAATTCTAATTTTTAAATATATCCACTAATTTTTTATGTAATTCTATCCATTCATTATGTAATGTTTTATACAAGCCATTTTGTACTAAAAATTGTTTTTCAGTAAGAACCCCTTTATTGGAGATTTCCTCATAAAGTTGAAAAAGGCATATTAATTTCATTTGTTCTTCCTTCTTGGCTACCAAAAGTACTATTTCTTTAAAAAAGTCTAGTGTGTTATTTTCTTCTAACTTAAGTAGTGGTAACACCACTTCCAACAATGATTTAGGCATATTGCAAAAATCCACTTCCTCTACCCCTAGTAATGATATTCTCATTAGATTTAATTCTCTTTTAATAACTTCTTCCTTTGAAAAATTACGATTTATATTAATATGAAATATACTGTTCATTCCCCTCGCCTCCACCTATTATAAAAATTTAGACTATTTAAATTTATTATACACGAACATATGTTCTATGTGAAGTGATATTTATCTTGTTAATATCAAAGTCTTTAATTTTAAAGCCTTTGATCGAGACCCGACAAAAATCCCATATTATTATTTTGTTTTATTCAACAAAAAAAGGGCCTGATTTAGCCCTTTAAAATATTATTCTTTAGTTTACCTTTAATTCATGCTCCATTGTTTGATCTTCAACTATTACTATTTTATATTTATCTGATTTACTTCGAGATTATACTCTCAAAGAGCCCGTGTCCTAGCTAAACAATTTGGTCTAAACATAGCAAGACCCACAATATATTTTTAACTAATTGTTATAACCCAGTCGATCCGAAACCACCTTTATTTCTACTCGTTTCTGATAAATCTTCAGCCTCTATAACTCTAACTTTTATTATAGGTTTTATAACCATTTGTGCAATTTTCATACCTTTAGTCACATTAAAATCTTCTTTTCCCAAATTAATTAGAATTACTCCTATTTCACCACGATAACCTTCATCAATTGTCCCTGGTGTATTTAAAACAGTTATACCATGCTTTAATGCCAACCCACTTCTTGGTCTGATTTGAGCTTCTGTTCCTTTTGGTAGTTCTATTATAATACCAGTCTTTATTAACCCTATATTATTTGGTGCAATAACAATGTCAGTAATGCTATATAGATCTAAACCAGCATCACCTTCATGGGCATAACAAGGTAAAATTGCATCTTTGCACAGTTTTTGAACTTTTAAATCCATTATTCATTCTCCTTTTCAAATTTTTTATATAACAAATTATATATTATTCCCATAATAGCAATCATTCCACCCGATAATGCAATATCACGAACCCATTTGAAAGTTGGTAATTCATTATCTCTTGCTACAAATTTATCAAATCCATATGGAAATAATAAAAGCATTACGAATATAACAATTATTGGAACACATACAATCTTAATAAACTTTCTATTAAAAAATTTGTGTTTCTTTTTCTCTTCTTCTCTTTTTTCAATAAAATCTTTATATTCTTTAGAGCTAATTAATTTATCCCCGACTAATTTCCTGTTTTTTTTCCATTCTTCCTCTAATATACTATTTTCTTCGTCACTAAGCAATATACCTATTTTTGTAAGGAGCCCCACATGACCGTGATAATTAGTGTTAGAGTATGTTGATTTTGTTGTAAGATAACTTAAGACTAATGAAACAAAGGTCGAACCAACTTCAATTTCAATTGGTTCTGAAGTATGGTTATGAACTGCTATTAACGACTGTCCCGTAAAACCAGGATCAAGTGTGGTCCCAATATGACCAGAACCCCGAGAAACTGATCCAACTTTTGAATGGTATGTACCTCCTATTTTATTAGAAATAGATATAACTTCTTCTGTTTCAATTAATGCAGTGTCCTGAGGTGGAATTATTATTATTTCTTGACAGTTTGGTTTCTTAAACAACAAAGAAGTTTTAGGTTCCACTTTTATACCCTCTTCTGAGATTGTTTCTGAATTGGATACTAAAACATAGTCTCTATATTTTTCTTCTTTTATATCCCCACCTGTTAAGGACCAAGCTAAATTGCTTGCAGATAAGTTTATTGAACTACCTCGGATGTTGCTCCTATTAAAAGGATATATATAAATGTTTTTCCCTATCTCGTTTTCAATATCCACATTACTTAGCATCTTAACATCTCCCCTTGGTATATTTCTTGGTCTAGTGTCCTAATGTTAAGTAACATTATATTACCCCAACAATTTTATTTTATATATCATTTTAAATGGTACCCACCAACTTAGATTTAGTAATATTTAATTATATTTAGTCTTAATTCTCTACTTCATTAGTTTTCTACAGTTTTTAATTATAAAT
>CAYLXY010000134.1:0-5659 GCA_964387405.1 uncultured Clostridiaceae bacterium | reverse complement strand
AATTTTCACATTTCTTTTTATCACTATTAAAAGTTTGAGTTCCGTCAATTGCACAGACTACAAGACCATCTATTGTTCCATTATCAAATACCTTATTTTCCCTAGTTTTTGTTATACAACTTTTTAGCATTTCTCTAAGTCCATTTATTTCAATGACTTTCAATGTATCACGAATTGTATCTATACCTGGTAATTTACATGTTTTTCCTGTAATCTTTTTAAAGTCTTTGTTTTTTATCATGTTATTAAGTTCATTGAAGCTTCTTATCCTTAATATGAATCCAAATAAAACTGGTAATATTACTTTATTAGTTTTATACGTAGGATTTTTTCTTTTATCTTCAAGATTTCTAAGCCCTTCTTCTACATTATAAACGTCTTTTATATATTTTACAATTTTTGCAAAGTAATTTTTTCTCATTTCTGATCTCCTATTTTAAAAATAGTTTATCATATAAACAAGATTATTTCTCCGAATTTGCGACATTTTTGTATACATATACAACTATATAAATTTCAACAGTTTGAAGATCTTGAAGCTAAACCTCTGGCACTACCTCAGTATACTTAGATTAATTCGCTCCGAATCAATCTTGCCTTTATCTTTTAAAATATCTATATAATATTTTTGATGCACAACATATAAGTCATATTTGATTAATTACATTAAATCCTCTCACGAAATTTGTCATAACGATACATATATTAATAATATGACCAGCCTAAAATTATAAATCAAAGCATTGTTTTTATAGAATCTCTTAAGGGGTTGAATTTAGATAGTTACAGCTACTTGGCCGAGTTTGTCATAATTGTTATTAAGACAAACTAGTTAGTATTTAAATTTAAAACTACATAGTATTTTCTAAATTATTAGCTCTCAAAAATGGTTATGAAAATTTTATAACCTAGAAACTTTATTGTATTTGTTTTTCAAAATCATATTCTTTATTTTTTACATCTTCAACAAACTTCGAAAAATCATAGTCAACATTTTCACCGTTAATCCAACCGCTTTCTGCGCCTCCTTTTTGTGACACTAAAACCCAACTTTCTTGTCTTTTTTCAATCATGGTATATTGACTATCTATAGTTCCAATTTGTTTACCATTTGGTTCATTGTAAATTGGAATATTATCTTTTATAATATGACAATAAATAGATTTTTCCTCCATCTCCTCTGGTGTATAATCAAATTTTAAATTGTCTAAAGGAATATATCCTACGCTATCCACACCTCTAGGCTCCATTGGTCTAAGTAACACAACATAAGCAAAATTTTCATAGATATTCCTAACATAAGCAATCTCTCCTATTTGGAGATTCATTGGCTCTTGAAAATCCTTTTCCAATTCTTTTCCTGTTTCTTTAACCTTTTCTAAATTCGAATCCACAACTAATGCAACTTCTCCGACTTTGTTTGCCCTATTGTTACAGGCAGATAAACTTACAACGATTATCAATAAGAATAGTGCAATTAATATCTTTCTAGTGTTTTTCATTTTATCCTCCTTTAGTTTAACAGCGTCTTTAATTACCTTTGAATCAAAATTCATTTTCTTTGACTCTAGATATTCATCATACATCTATTGACTGTTTATTTTAATTTTTACTTTCCTTTTCCACTTTGGTATATTCTAAAGTGTTATCCAAAACATTGTATTTTACAATTACTTGTTCAATTATTTCCATATAGTCATAAGCAAGGTTTGCCTCAAACTCTACTGTATTATTATCAATCCATTTTAAGTTGCCACAGAAGTTATAAGCCCCATCGGGATAAGTATTGTTGTAATCTTTATTATCCAATGCCACCTTTTCTATGGCTAATTTCATAATCTCCGGACTAATCTTTCCATTATTTAAATCAATAATATTTAGTGAGTTGCTTCTTCTGGAAGATGTTTGGACTGCTATTTTATTATTATCTGGAGAAAGTTTAATTGTTTCTGTTGTATCAATATAAGCTTGTAGGTCTGTAAAAGAATAAAGCTTTGATAGATTGTCATCCTTAATTATCCATAATTCATTATAGCTTCCATAGTCGGAATAATCATTAAATAGTGCAAAAATTTTAATGTCATTAGTACCACTTACGATATAAGGACTATCAAATTTCTTACTCAACACATTAATAGCAAATTCTGCACCTTCTTTGATTGTATTATTGCTACTACTCAGAAATGGTGTAATTTTAGCTATTGCATGAGTTCTTATATTATCATAATTATAATACTCTACAAGCCTATTTATAGAGTAATATTGACTGTACACATTCTTTGATTCTAGGCCTTTAAACAATACTCCCACACCATGCTTTTCAATAAGGTCATCTACCTTCTTCATAATATCGTCGTCTATATGTCTCCAATATATATCTAGTCCTGTATAGTTCTCTGGTATGCTAACTAAGGTATCCCAAAATTCGTCAACTTCCCTTTCATCTATTATTCTAAAGGATCCTAATATTTCTTCAGCTTCACTAGCTATTTTCATATATGAATCTAATGTCTCTGGATAGAATTGGAAGTCCCTGCAAAATAATACCTCTAGATACTTTCCATCATTGTAATTAAGTACATAATCTCCCTCATAAATCAAAGATGCTGGATAATCTTCACTGCATCTTATTTCAAACACAGGTCCAAAACTTTCATATCCATCTTCTATAAATCGATCTGCTGACTTTTTATCGTAGACATATAGAGTTCCTTCTTCAGTTTTAATTATTGCTTCATCTTTCCATGAGTTAGGAAAGTTTAGGGTATAGTTGTATTCTTCATTAAAATATAAAAAGCTATCTTCAATGATTGCTTCATCTGTAAATTCACCAACCAAAACAATCTTCTTTTCCCCATCCCAGATTACCTTTTCTCCTAGAGTTTCTACAATAAATCTAAGGGGTACAAAAATATTATTATCTTTAATTAATGGCTTAACATCTAATTGTACTTGTTTTCCATTTATTTTTGCATCCACTGACCCTATTTCTAACTCTATAGCTACATCATCTTTTTTGATTTTTACAATTTTTCCAACTTCTAAATATTCTACATCCAATCCTAACTCACCAGAAATTAACTTGATAGGTATTAATGTTCTATTGTTTTCTAATTTTGGGGTGAAATCTAATGGATTACCTTCAACTATTGGTGTTAGGTTTAATGATTTACCCTTTATAAATACTTGGATTAAATTACTTTCTGCTAATACTGGTAGGGTGGATATAACTATAATTATAAAAACTAAAAATAATAATCTAATACTTTTCTTCATAATATTTCTCTCCTTTTCTAACTGGTAGTGGATTCCTTTTAAAAGTAATTCTTATTGTATGTTTTACCATATTTATGTTCATTCTACTCCTTAGGTATAAGTCTTAATTTTCTTATATTGTCTTTCCCATCTTCAGATTTTAGCCATTTAATGATTTTTCTTGCACTATGATCTTGGGGTAAATCACTTCGTACCACAGCATAATATCCGTCTGTTAAAGAATATGAACCATCAGCCATAGTCTCCTCTGAAGGAACAACTCCTTCAAATGCCAATATATTTAAACTCTCATCTACCCCTGTTATTCTAGCCATGTTCTTTAAATATGTATATAAGGTGTATCCTATAGCATAACTTTCAGTGGGACTACCTTCTAATCCGCCATTATGGTAAAAAGCTACCTGATAAAGTAAATCTTCCATATTCAGCACTACGAAATTCTTTTGTATATCAGGATGCATCTTTTTATTATCTAGTATAAGGTTATCCATCTGGGATTGACTACCACTATCTGAATTCCTACAAATAGGAACTATTTCTTTATCTGGTCCATCTAGTTTAGACCAATTCTTGATTCCATAGTTAAGATAAATCTCTCTTACCTGTTCCATAGTAATATTATTAGTCTCATTTTCTTTAGGGGTAATAAATATTAGGGCTTCTGCAACTACAGGGATAAATTCTAATTCTACTCCCGATACCTTAGCCAGATTTAAAACATCTGCTGAGGCTGAAGGAACAATTATCAAATCTACCTCTCCACTTATAAGTCGTTTGTATGAAGGTACTGTTTTTGATGCTTTACTGGGATAATTTTCATTATTAGTACTTTCATAAAAGTTTAAATTTATCTGCCTTGATAAATCCAAAGTTGATGTTGAACCATCTATTTTAGGATAATTTTCATGTGTTATACTATATTTCTCAGCATTTCCTGTCATAAGGTTTCTATCCACTTTATCGTCAGTAGTAGGAATGCTTTCTACAGTCGATTGTTCTATTGTTGTATCGGATGGAGCAGGAACAACCTCTACCTTTTTACAAGACACAGTGGTTAGGCTTAGGACTACTAGCAAAACTAAAAATAGCCTTTTCATTTTTTATTCTCCTTACAAGTTTATGACATATATTTAAAAGGTTCTTACTAGTGATAGTAATATTTATTACAGTGTATTAAAAGTAAGTTTATATTGCAGGGATCAATATATTATTATTTTCCCCATCTACTTTTACTTTAAAATTAAATATAGGTTGGTAGAAGCCTTTTGAATCTAGTATATATGACAGACTTATATTCTCTACCACTATTTTATTTATGTTCTCAGGTTTATAAAAATTAAACTTTCCTTTTTTAAATTCTTCATAAGCCTCTTTTTTGCTCTTAATAGTGACATCCTTTGTCTTTTTATATCTTATGATTGTATTGTTTATGCCTTTTATACTATTATCATTGTAATACTCAACTGATAAGTGACCATTTGTTATATAATCTCCATCTATATAATTTTCTACAGTCCATTCAAATATTCCCGTTTCATTATCATCATCATTTGGCTTGTTGAAGATTGCTGAGTCTGGTATAACTATATCAAACTTTTCTAATTCTTTTAACACTGTATCCTTATCTACATCAGTTCGTTCTATTCCTTCATCAAAGCTAGAGAAGTCTTTATACCTATAGCTCCCTCCATTAAAATAAAACCACATATTATAGGAAGGTTCACCCCTTGACCAGTATATAGCCATATCATTATATGGATCTACTTCTATTTCCTTCTCAATATGCTTCCCCTTTAAGAAATTGGTAAAGAATTCTAACCCACTTTCTTTATCATAAGTATTAGCCTCATATATTGGAACTTTTGATATGTTATATTTATTATCGTTTAAAAATACCTCTTTAGATTCATTGTCAATTTCTGTATTTAAACTCATATCTATATCTTTCATATTGATTTTATAGCTATGAGAAATATAAAGGTTTCCAAATTCTTTTGAATTATATATTCCAACAATTGCAATTGAAGAACTTATAACTATTATAAGTGGTAGAAGATAAACTATTGATTTTTTATAGTTCTTCTTGCCTTCTAAAAATGTTATTATTAGCATAATTATTCCATAACCAATGATAGCCCCAATCACATTATTAAATATATCATCTAGTTCAAATATTCCATAGCCTGTTATAAGTTGAGCTGTTTCAATAGTTAATGTCATTAGGAAAGCTGCTGCAAGTGTCCATTTTAATTTCCGAAATCTAGTATTTAATAGTGGAAGCAATATGCCAAGAGGAACAAACATAAATATATTTAATATAATAAATCTCCATGTTGTAGAATTAAAAGAGTTCCAAGCTTCCCTATAAGAGCTTAGAAAGTGA
>CAYLXY010000133.1:0-5676 GCA_964387405.1 uncultured Clostridiaceae bacterium | reverse complement strand
AGCTTTACAGGTAATGTTATTTTAAAACTTACACAAGGTTTGGCAGATTCAATTTTTATATTATTAAAAAAAGAATTTATAAAAAATGTATTTAGAAAAATAGGTGCATTATTATTAAAATCAGGGTTAAAGGATTTTAAAAAACAATTTGATTATACTGAATATGGTGGGGCTCCATTTTTAGGTGTTAAGGGAGTATTAATTAAGGCCCACGGAAGCTCTGATGGAAATGCCATTAAAAATGCAGTAAGACAAGGTATTAAATTTATAGAAAATAATGTAGTAGAAGATATAGCAAAGGAAATCACCAGTTTAGGAGAGGATGTCGTTGAATAAATTCAAATCAGTAGGTATTATAGGTACAGGAAGTTATCTTCCTGAAAAAGAACTAACTAACTTTGATCTAGAGAAGATGGTGGATACAAGTGACCAATGGATCAAAAGTAGAACTGGTATATCAAAAAGAAGAATTGCAGATGATGAAACGGCAACATCAGATATAGCAACAGAAGCTGCTAAAATTGCTATTAAAGATGCAGGTTTGCTGGCAGAAGATATTGATTTAATTATAGTAGCTACTGTAACACCAGATATGGGATTTCCATCTACAGCCTGTATTGTACAGAACAATATCGGGGCTAAAGAAGCAATTGCATTTGATATTGAAGCAGCATGTTCTGGATTTTTATATGCTATGGCTGTTGGAGAACAGTTTATAAAGACAGGTGTCTATAAAAATGCACTGATAATAGGTGCAGAAACCCTAAGTAAAATAACTAACTGGAAGGATCGAAATACCTGTGTCTTATTTGGTGATGGAGCTGGAGCAGCTATATTAGAAGAAGTAGAAGATGGTTATGGTATACTTGCTAATAGCCTAGGATCGGATGGCTCTAAGGGAGATTATTTGACACTACCAGCAGGTGGATCTAGAATACCAGCTTCTATAGATAGTGTTTCTAATAATTTGCATTACATTCATATGGATGGAAGTGAAGTATTTAAATTTGCTGTAAGAATTATGGCGAAATCAGCCTTAGATGTAATTAAAAAAGCTGGATATAGTATAGAAGATATAGATTATATGGTTCCACATCAGGCTAATATAAGAATTATAGAAGCAGCTGCAAAGAGAATTAATTTAACTATGGATAGGGTACATGTAAACCTAGATGATTATGGAAATATGTCTGCGGCTTCTATTCCAGTGGCCTTAGACCAAGCTGTAAAAAAAGGCAATATAAAAAAAGATGATCTAATAATATTAGTTGCCTTTGGTGGTGGTTTAACCTGGGGTTCTTCTATAATAAAATGGTGTAAATAGTTTTTGGGAGGTCGGTTTTATGATTAATACTAGGGTATGTGAATTATTGGATATAAAATATCCTATACTACAAGGAGGTATGGCTTGGTTAGCAACTGCAGAATTAGCAGCAGCTGTATCTGAAGCAGGTGGTTTAGGTATGATTGGTGCAGGAAATGCTCCTGCTCAAGTTGTAGAAGAAGAGATTATAAAAGCAAAAAAACTGACTGATAAGCCATTCGGTGTAAATATTATGCTTTTATCTCCTTTTGCAGAAGAAGTGGTGGATATTGTTTGTAAATATAAAATACAAGTAGTTACTACAGGTGCAGGAAATCCTGCTAAATTTATTAAAAAACTTAAAGCTGCTGGAGTTAAAATAATACCAGTTGTACCTTCTGTTGCACTTGCAAAGAGAATGGAAAGTTTAGGTGCGGATGCTCTTATAGCAGAAGGAACGGAAGCAGGTGGACATATAGGAGAACTGACCACAATGGCCTTGGTACCTCAAATAGTAGATACTGTTAATATTCCAGTTATTGCAGCAGGGGGAATTGCAGATGGCAGAGGATTTTTAGCAGCCCTATCCTTAGGTGCTGAAGCTGTGCAGATTGGAACTAGATTTGTTTGTGCTGAGGAATGTATAGCACATGAAAATTATAAAAACATGATAGTAAAATCAAAAGATAGAGATGCAGTAGTTACAGCAAGAGTCACTGGACACCCAGTGAGGGCATTAAGAAATAAATTAGTAAGGGAATTTTCCAAATTAGAAAAACAAGGAGCCAGTGCTGAAGAAATAGAGCAATTAGGGCAAGGGAAACTAAAAATAGCTGTATTAGATGGAGATGTTGAAAATGGCTCTGTAATGGCTGGTCAAGTTGCTGCAATGGTTACTAAAGTGGAACCTTGTAAGGATATAATAGAAGATATTATATCAGGTGGAAAAGATCAACTTGCTTCAATAAGCAAGTTTTACAAGGAGGTATAGTAGATGAGTAAAGTTGCTTTTATTTTTCCAGGTCAAGGGGCTCAATATGTAGGCATGGGGAAAGATTTTTATGAAAATTTTTCAAGTGCAAAAAATATTTTCCAAGAAGCAAGTGATCAATTACATATAGATATGAAAAAACTTTGCTTTGAGGATCCTGATGATCAGTTGATGATAACAGAAAATACTCAACCGGCTATATTAACCACTTCTATAGCTATATTAAGGGTATTAGAAGAAGAAGGTTTAGATTGCTCTATAAGTGCAGGATTAAGTCTAGGAGAATACAGTTCATTGGTTAAAGCAAATGTATTTTCTTTTAAAGATGCAGTTAAATTAGTTAAAAAAAGAGGTAAATATATGCAAAACGAAGTAGCTGTTGGTGTAGGTACTATGGCGGCTATATTAGGATTAGATAGGGAAAAAGTTAAACTATGTATTGAAAAATCTAAGGAATATGGAATAGTAGAAGCGGCTAATTTTAATAGTCCAGGACAAATAGTTATATCTGGTCAAATAAAGCCAGTGGAAGAAGCTATAAGACTGGCTAAAGAAATGGGTGCTAGAAAAACTGTTAAATTACCAGTAAGTGCTCCTTTCCATAGTAGTTTACTTAAAGGTGCTGGGGAAAAACTTAAAAAGGACTTGGAAAAGTTGAATATAAGAGACCCTCAAATACCAGTTGTAAGTAATGTTGATGCTAAGATCTTAAAATCAAAATCAGATATTATACCTTCTCTGATTAGGCAGGTAAGCAACTCTGTACTGTGGGAGGATTCAGTTTTATTAATGATAGATAAGGGAGTAGAAACTTTTATAGAGATTGGACCTGGTAAAACCTTATCATCCTTTATAAAAAGAATAGCTAGGGATAATAAAGTTAAGATCAACACCTATAATGTAGAAGATATGAATAGCTTTAAAGAATTATTAAAGGTAAACTTGGAGGTGTAGAATTGGAGTTAGAAGGAAAGAATGTTCTAGTAACAGGAGGATCTAGAGGTATAGGGAGATCTATTGCTTTAACTCTTGCAAAAGAAGGTGCAAATGTTATTATAAATTATACTAGTAATGATGATAGAGCAGAAAGTGTTGTTAAGGAAATTGAAAGTTTTAGTGTTAGGGGCTTGGCAGTTAAAGCAAATATTTCAAAAGCGAGTCAAGTAGATAAAATGATGGCTACTATAAGGGAAAAATTTGATGGAATAGATATATTGATAAACAATGCAGGAATTACAAAAGATAGTCTTTTTGTTAGAATGAAGGAAGATGATTGGGATCAAGTAATGGAAGTAAATTTAAAGGGTGTGTTTTTGTCTACTAAGGCTGTTACTAGACAGATGATCAGACAAAAATATGGAAGAATTATTAATATGTCATCAGTAGTAGGAGTTGTTGGAAATCCGGGACAGGCAAACTATTGTGCATCAAAGGCTGGTCTTATAGGGTTTACAAAATCCCTTGCAAAAGAGCTTGCGGGTAAAAATATTACAGTTAATGCAATTGCTCCAGGATTTATAGAAACGGATATGACAAAGGTCTTATCAGACAGTGTTAAGGAGAGTATGGTAGATGCAATTCCTATGGGCAGATATGGTAAGCCTGAAGATATTGCAAATCTTGTAGCATTTTTAGCCAGTGATAAGGCTGCTTATATTACAGGGCAGGTAATACATGTTGATGGTGGTATGGCGATGTAAATTGCCTTTATTATAAATATAAAAACAAAATAAAAGGAGGAAATTAATATGGTATTTGAAAAAGTTGTTGAAATTATTGCAGAACAGTTAGGGGTAGAGGACTCTAGTGAAATTACTAGAGAGACTTCATTAATGGAAGATTTAGAAGCAGACTCTTTAGATGCTGTGGAAATAGTTATGAGTATAGAGGATGAATTTGGCTTTGAAGTTCCAGATGAAGAAGCTGAAGCTTTTAAAACTATTGGTGAAATAGTTGATTATGTAGAAGCTAACAAATAGTAATGTAAAAAATCCCGATTAAATCGGGATTTTCTTAAGTAAGGAGGCAATCTTATGAAAAAAAGAGTAGTAGTAACAGGTTTAGGATGCGTCACACCTATAGGAATTGGAAAAGATAAGTTTTGGAATTCTTTAATAAATGGTATTTCAGGTATAGATCATATTTCAAGATTTGATACAGAAGCTTTTAATACTAAAATTGCCGCAGAAGTGAAAGATTTTAATGCAGAAGACTATATAGATAAAAGAGAAATTAAGAAAATGGATAAATTTACTCAGTTTGCTGTTGCTGCTGCTCAAATGGCAGTAGAAGATGCAAAATTAAAGATAAAAGAAATAAATTCAAATCGTTTCGGGGTTATCTTAGGTTCGGGTATAGGTGGTATAGAAACTTTAGAAGATCAAAGTAATAAACTTTTAGAAAGAGGTCCAAGAAGAGTTAGTCCTTTTTTTATTCCAATGATGATATCTAATATTGCTTCGGGTCAAATATCTATAGCATTAGGTGCAAAAGGACCAAACATATCAGTTGTTACTGCCTGTGCAGCTTCTACAAATGCTATAGGTGAGGCTTTTCGTACTATACAATACGGAGATGCAGATATTATGATTACAGGAGGTAGTGAAGCTCCAATTACTCCCTTAGCTATAGCAGGATTCTCTTCTATGAAGGCAATGTCAACTAATAATGATAATCCTAAAAAGGCTAGCAGGCCCTTCGATAAAAACAGAGATGGATTTATAATGGGTGAAGGTGCTGGAATACTTTTAATAGAAGAATTAGAACATGCTCTTAAAAGAGGAGCTAAAATTTATGGGGAATTAGTAGGTTATGGTAGAAGTGCTGATGCATATCATATAACAGCACCTGCTCCCGATGGAGAAGGAGCTGCTAGAGCTATGAATTGTGCACTAGAAGATGCTAATATAAATTATGATGTTATAGATTATATTAATGCACATGGTACAAGTACACACTATAATGATAAATTTGAAACAGATGCTATTAAAACAGTATTTAAGGAACATGCCTATAAACTAGATATAAGTTCAACAAAATCAATGACTGCTCATCTTTTAGGTGCTGCAGGAGGTGTGGAGGCCATTGCTTGTATTCTGACTATTGTAAATGGAATTATACCACCTACAATCAACTATGAAACACCAGATCCAGACTGTGATTTAAATTATGTTCCAAATCTTGCAAAGAAGGCAAATGTTGAATATGCCCTTTCTAATTCTTTAGGATTTGGTGGTCATAATGCAAGTATTATTTTTAAAAAATATGAATAGTTAATCATGTGTAAATATATTAAAATTATAGGAAGAAAAAACTATCTTCCTATAATTTTTTGCAATTAAAATGAAATAATAGTAAAATAAAGAATAATTTAATTTAACTC
>CAYLXY010000132.1:0-5696 GCA_964387405.1 uncultured Clostridiaceae bacterium | reverse complement strand
GTTATAAACTTAACAAACTTAAGTAATAGATAATCTTGTATAATTAATTAAATTTAAATATTCATCGTATCTATTATAAAAAAAGGGGATAGCATAATGAAAAGTATAAAAACAAAACTAATAGCATATTTCGGAATAATAATCCTATTATCTAGTGTAACTGTGGGTTTATTAGGACTTTTAAATAGTACACGAGGTATGAATGATATTAAAAATGTAGTCTTGGAAGATAATGTTAGTGATAATATGAATTTCGCAATAAGAAGCCTTGATGATTTTTATGGTGAATTAAGTCATGATGGCGAAACTTTATATGATAGTAATGGTAATAATTTAGAAGGTAGATTTGACATGGTAGATGACATACTAGAACTTACTGGAAATAAGGCTACTATTTTTGTTAAAACTGGAGAAGACTTTCAAAGAATTTCAACAAATATTATGAAAAGTGAAACTGAAAGAGCTGTAAACACTACTTTAGATCCTGAAATTAGTAAGCAGGAGACAATTTTAAATGGTCAACTATATACAGGCCAGGCTACAATATTAGGTGAAGAATATTATACAGCTTACCAACCTATAAAAGACAGTGCTAACAATATAATAGGACTACTATTTATAGGTTCACCAACAAAAAACTTAGATAATTCTATAAGAACGCATAATTCAAGATTAGCTAAAATGACTTTTTTAATTATTTTACTGAGCTTGAGTATTGCTTTAGTTAGTACGTTTTTGATAAGTAGAAACCTTGCCAATCCAATAATACACATATCCGAAGAAATAGAAAAAATGGCAAACTATGATCTTACTAGTGACAGCGAGTCTTTAATGAATTTATGTGACAGAAATGATGAAATCGGTAATATTTCCAAGTCTGTAACTAGTTTGCAAAACAATTTAAAAGATTTAATCGAAAATATATCTAATATGTCTAGTAATGTAGCCACTTCTTCAGAGGAGCTTTCTGATACATCAGAACAATCATCCTTAGCATCAGAAGAAATAGCTAAAGCTATAGACGAAATTGCTAGAGGTGCTACAGACCAAGCTGCAGATACAGAAAATGCAGCTAACAAGGTTGGAGAAATTGGAGAACTTATAGAAATAAATACACAAAATTTAGTGGAGTTAAATTTATCAGCAGATGAAATAGATAAGCAAAAAGAAGAAGGCTTTGATATATTAAAGGTTTTAGTTGCAAAGACGGAGGAAAATCAAATTGCAGCCAAGGATATATTTGATGTTATAAAGGGCTCAAATGAAAATGCCCATAAGATTGAAAATGCTAGTACAATGATACAAAACATAGCTGACCAAACAAATCTACTTGCTCTAAATGCTGCAATAGAAGCTGCTCGTGCAGGAGAAGCAGGTAGTGGTTTTGCAGTTGTAGCTAATGAAATAAGAAAACTTGCAGAACAATCAAATAGTTTTACAGAAGAAATCAAAATAATAATTGATGAATTAAAAAATAATACAGATCAAGCTGTTACTACCATGGAAAATGTTGGTGCCATAGTATCTGAGCAAACTAAAGGCGTATTTGATACAAGAGAAAAGTTTAATATGATAGCATCTGCCATAGAAAGCACAAAAAATAGTATTGAAGATCTGAATAAATCCGAAAAAGAGATAGAAAATAAAAATGTTGAGCTAATAGAAATAGTACATAGCTTAGCAGCTATATCTCAAGAAAATGCAGCAAGTACAGAAGAATCTTCAGCAGCTTTAGAAGAACAAACTGCAGGTATGCACGAAATTGCAAATTCTAGTGACCAATTAGCAGAACTTGCAGAGGAGTTAAATAAGTTGATTGAAAGAATTAAAGTTTAATATTTTAAAAACTTAATATTTAAAAAACAAAGGTTGTTATTCTCTAAATAAATTGAGAAATGACAACCTTATTTTCTGGATATTATTCCCATATCCCTATTCCTCTAATTCTAGAGTACCTTTTATTAAGTAATTGATCCAAACTTAGTTCGGTAAGCTCATCTAACTGATTCAATATATACTTCTTTATATTATTTACCATAAGATCCATATCTTTATGTGCTCCACCCAAGGGTTCTTTTATAATATTATCTATAACACCTAAAGATAACAAATCTTGTGCTGTTAGTTTCATAACGTCTGCAGCTTTCTCTGCAAGACTGGCATCTTTCCAAAGTATAGAAGATAGTCCTTCTGGAGATATTACGGAATATATTGAGTTTTCTAGCATAGATACTTTATCACCAAGACCAAGACCTAAAGCCCCTCCACTTCCACCTTCCCCTATAACTATAGATATAATAGGTGTTTTAAGTCTACTCATTTCAATAAGATTTAAGGCTATAGCCTCTCCCTGGCCTCTTTCTTCTGCACCTAAACCACAATAGGCACCTGGTGTATCAATTAAAGTTATAACAGGTCTTTTAAATTTTTCTGCTTGTTTCATTAATCTTAATGCTTTTCTATATCCTTCTGGATGAGACATTCCAAAATTTCTTTCAATATTCTCATTTATATCTTTTCCTTTTTGATGGCCTATTACTGTAACAGCTCTGCCTTCAAATATGCCTATACCACCTACTATAGAGCTATCATCTCCGTAAAATCTATCTCCATGAAACTCTATAAAGTCTGTTATCAGATTTTTTATATAATCTAATGATGTTGGTCTTTCAGGAAGTCGTGCAAGTTTAACCTTTTCCCAAGCTTTAAGATTATCATAAATTTCTTCTTTCATATTTTTAGCTTTTTTTGATAATACATCTATTTCATGGCTCAAATCTACATTATTCTCCATAGCAAAGTTTTTTAATTCTATAATTTTATTTTCAAGTTCAATAATAGGTTTTTCAAACTCTAGAATATTATGCATTAGCTTCACCACCTAAGGTATGAATTTTCAATATTTGGGATAAAACAATCTTCATGTCTTTTCTATGGACAATTTTATCTACAAATCCCTTTTCTTTTAAAAATTCAGCTCTTTGAAAACCTTCAGGTAACTTTTCCCTAATAGTCTGTTCTATAACTCTAGGGCCTGCAAAGCCAATTAAAGCTCCTGGTTCTGCTATAATCACATCTCCAAGCATTGCAAAACTAGCAGTAACCCCACCTGTTGTTGGGTCAGTTAAGACAGAAATGTATAATAGGCCCTCTTCAGATAACTTGCCTAATGCAGCAGATGTTTTAGCCATTTGCATTAAGGATAGTATTCCCTCTTGCATTCTTGCTCCGCCAGATGCAGTAAATATAACTAGTGGAAAGCTTTTTTCAACTGCCTTTTCTACTGCCCTTGTTATCTTTTCCCCTACGACTGATCCCATACTTCCCATCATAAAGTTAGGATCCATAACACATATAATACAATCTTGCCCCATTATTCTGCCTTCACCTGTTATTACAGCTTCATTTTCATTACTATTTTCTACTGCTACTTTAATCTTTTCCATATAATTTGGAAAGTTTAAAGCATTTACTGTCTTTAAATCTGTATCATATTCTATAAATGTGTCTTTATCTATAATAAAATCTATTCGATCCCTAGCAGCTATTCTAGGATGATCGCTTTCAATTGGAGCCTTTATATTTTTCACTGGAACTTTTTTCTCACTGTCAATACTTGCAGTTTTTATTTTATTGTCATCATCTTTATATAACTTTACTGTTGCATATCTTTTCCTACCAAAAAGATCCTTAAGCATTTTTTAACCCCTCCTAGCTAAGACTTACTGCCGAACATTTCCCTTTCTATAAAAGAAGTATCTATTTTATTATTTGCAAATTTTTCATTATTTAATATTTCTTTTTGAAATTCAATATTTGTACTTATTCCTGCAATTACCATTTCATCTAAAGCTCTTTTCATTCTATTTATAGCTTCATCCCTGTCTCTTGCCCATACTATAAGCTTTCCAATCATAGAATCGTAAGTAGGTGGAACTACATAGCCATCATAAATATGGCTATCTATTCTAACACCATATCCTCCTGGCACAAAATATCCTTCTATTTCCCCTGGCGAAGGTCTGAAATTTTCTTTTGGATTTTCAGCATTTATTCTACATTCAATGGAGTGACCATTTATTTTTATATCCTCTTGATCTATATTTAATTTATTCCCATATGCTATTTTTATCTGTTCTTTTATAAGGTCTATACCTGTTACCATCTCTGTTATTGTATGTTCCACTTGTATCCTTGTATTCATCTCTATAAAATAAAACTTATTATATTTATCTAATAAAAACTCTATAGTTCCAGCACTTATGTAATTTATGGTTTTAGCAGCCTTAAGAGCCATTTCACTCATTTCAATTCTTAATTCTTCACTAATAACTGTACATGGTGATTCTTCTAAAACCTTTTGATTTCTTCTTTGCATGGAACAATCTCTTTCACCTAAATGAACTATATTTCCATAAGTATCTGCTAATATTTGAAATTCGATATGTCTAGGTTCTTCTATGAATTTTTCAACATACATAGAATCATCATTAAATGCAGTGGCTGCTTCTAATTTAGCCATATTAAATTCATCTATAAACTTCTCTTCATCATAAACAATTCTCATACCCCTACCACCTCCACCACTGGAGGCTTTAATCATAACTGGAAAGCCAATTTCTTTAGCTATAGTAAGAGCTTCTAAGGCTTGACCTGTAGAATTTTCCGACCCTGGCACAACAGGTATACCTGCCTCTATCATTGTTTTTCTGGCTTCAGATTTATTTCCCATCTTTTCTATATGTTCTTTACAAGGTCCAATAAACTTTATGCCACTTTTTAAACATGCATCTACTAACTTTGAATCCTCTGAAAGAAATCCGTAACCAGGATGTATAGCTTCGCATTTTGTAACTAAGGCTGCACTCATTATATTGTCTATATTTAAATAGCTCTTTCTTGATGGAGCAGGTCCTATACAAATTGCTTCATCAGCAATATGTACATGGGTAGAGTCCTCATCTATTTCCGAATATACTGCTACAGTTTTTATACCCATTTCTTTACATGCCCTAATTACCCTAAGTGCTATTTCACCCCTGTTAGCAATAAGTATTTTTTTAAACATATTTTTACCTCCTGATTCTCATTAAAGGTTGCCCATATTCAACTATATCTTCATCCTTTACAAATATTTCAATAATTTCCCCTGGGAATTCAGATTGAATTTCATTCATTATTTTCATAGCTTCTATAATACATAAGGTTTGACCCTTTTTTACTAGATCTCCTATCTTTACAAATGGAGGGTTATCTGGACTAGATGCCTCATAAAATGTTCCTACTATAGGTGATTTTACTATGAGTGTATTTTCATCATCAATCAAGTTTTTGCTATATCCCTCTTCACTAGTTTCATTCTTTATTTCTTCAATACTATAATCTATTTTTTTTGTGGATATATCATTATCTTCTAAATAGTTTGCACTTGTTTTTAATATATTCCCATCATTAGTTACTTTTTTTGATATCATTATTTTAAGGTCCTTTTGCTCTATTTCTACCTTTTCTATGCTTGTTTTATCCATTGTAATAATCAAGTCTTTAATGTCCTTTATGTCCATTTTTTAATACCTCCTTAAACTTATTAAATATTCTTAGTACCAGGTGCTAGTATTTAATATCATTACATTATACCATACTTATAAGTAGCTATGCAATCTTTCAAATATTATATTAAATTTAAATATATAATA
>CAYLXY010000131.1:0-5751 GCA_964387405.1 uncultured Clostridiaceae bacterium | reverse complement strand
TAAAAAAGATTCTATTTTAAAATTTAGAGAAAGTTTTTTAAATTTAGATGATGATGAATACTTTAATTACTTAGATATTGCTAAAAAAGTGCTATCTGGCAGAATCGGAAATAACATTTTAGAACTTAACTTTCTAACCGATGAAAATCTTACAAGTGAAAAACAACTTTCTTTTATTCAAATTAAAAATAGTCAGTTAAAGGATAATTCTCTCCTTGATGATTTTTATAAATCAATTATAGATAATTATAATTATACTGGGAACTTTTTAATATTGCTTTTTCATGATATTTACGATGTTATTGGTAAAACTACTGATAATATAAGTCTAGATGAGTCTGAAGAAGTATATGAATATGTCCTATGTGCAATATGCCCTGTTTCACTTTCAAAACCTGGACTTAAATACTTTGAAGAAGAAAATATAATTAAAACACGTATGAGGGATTGGATAGTTGGTCCTCCGGCTAACGGTTTTATCTTTCCTGCTTTTATTGATAGAAGTGCAGATATTAATTCTATTATCTACTATACAAAAAATGCAAAAGATATACATACTGAATTAATGGAAGATGTATTAGGTTGTTATTCAAAACAAACTGCTACTATACAAAAAGAAACCTTCCAATCAATTATTAAAGATTCTTTTAATGATGATGAAAAGAAAGCTGATAAAGTTTTTATGGAAATACAAGATAATTTAAATAATATGATAGATGAGCACAATTCTATGTATGATGACGATGAAGATATCCAGCCTATAACATTATCAAAAGATGCCATGCAGAATATTTTATTAGAAAGTGGGATTGCGGAAGAAGTTACTAGTAATATTGAAATATCATATACAAAAAACTTTGCTGATGATCTTCCTTTGGCAGAGCACCTAATTGATAAAAAGATCCTCAAGGAAAATATACAAAGAAAAAAGGAAAAGGACCTTCAAAAACAAGTAGAAGTCCTTGAAAGCAAACTTAAACAAATCCAACAAGGGGCTGCTGTGGATAATGATACTAAAAATATAAATTTAGATGATAATGAAATTGATAACCCTTATGATATTGTACTTAAAGTAAAGCCTGAAAAAGTATCTGAAATAAAAACTCGAATAATTGATGGACAAAACTACATAATCATTCCTATTAATGAAAATGAACAAACTACAGTTAATGGATTAGATGATTTAATTTAAGTTGTATAAATAACAAAAGGTAACAAACTCTATTTTAGGGTTTGTTACCTTTTATTAAAAAACTCTATATTATTATTTAAAAAGTAATAGGAGATACTATATTCTTGAGCAAAGCAATAACACTATATGCAGCTAAGATACTGGATTTAGGATTATCAGAAGATGGTGTAGATTCTATGACAATATTAACTTTTGTTTTCTCTCCTACTAGGCTAATATTATGTGTGTTGCTTGTAATATTAGGTATACTCTTAATAATTACTTGAGTATTATCAACTCCTGTAGTTGCTAAAGCAGTAGCTACTGCTACATTAATATTTTCAGGAAATAATTTAATAGCTTCTAGTGCAGAACCTCTAAATACTTCTTCAGTTTTTTCTTCAGAAAGCAGCCTGCCATCTAAATAAGGGGCTCCATTTAATGAATTATGGGATTTCTCTGTAGTTATATTTACTTCTACATCTTCCATTAACCTTGCACTTTGTAGAACATCAAATCCACCTACTGCACCGGAGGGTATATGTACACGACTATTGTTTTTTAATGCCTTTTTTTCCATTTTTTCATAAAATTCTCTGTCAGCAAATGCTCCAACTGATAAAGGGATTAGATTTATACCATTTTTTAAAATTTCTATACCCATATCTTTAACTAGATTAGGAGATGCAGCTTCAATAATATAATCAGGCCTATCTTCTATCATTTCATTAAGAGTCTTGTATCCTTTGCAATTTAGTTTGTTTGCTAATTTTAATGTATTTGCTTTGCTCCTGCTAAATATACCTAGTATTTCATAGTCACCAGATAAATTTTTTACTACAACTTCTCCAATAATACTACTTAATGCGCCACTGCCTACTATTCCTAATTTGTGTTTTTTCATTTTTTCATCCTTTCTAAAATTGTTGATTAATTAAAATGTAAAATTAATTTGATATTTTAATTTATAATTGGTATGCTTTAAATATATTATATCATTCATAAGTGCCCATATTGGTTTTTGATAAAAGGAGGTATTGTATGTGAATTATTATTGACCTTCTTGTTGGAGGTATAAAGAAATTATTCCAAGGAATAAAAAATCTTTTCAATTTATCTTAAAAATAATATACTTAAAATAGTTGCATATATATAAAGCTATCAACTCTTAGATAGCTTTATATATGTTTTATCATTTTTTATATAAGATCTTTATCCTCTAACTCTTCTTTATCTTCAGTTTCTGCCATATCTCCTACTTCTTTCGTATCCTCTATTTCATCTTCTTTATCTATGTTTTCTATAACTATGCTTCTACTTTCTTGCTCCCAGTCCACATTAAAACCTAAACTTTCCATTAAATTTCGTATTGGTATATATGTTGCACCTTCTATTACAAATGCTTCTTTTCCTTCAGGTAAATACTTATATCCTTCCCTATCTATATATTCTGTATTATCTATTTGAAACTGAACGTAATTACTGTCTAATATTCCTGTTACAATTTTATTTGTTTGATCCCATATTACTGTTGCCTCTATAGTTTCTAAGATTTCTCTAAATGGATAATATGTTGTTCCCTTTTTACTTAAAATAGGATTGATTAGATTTACTATTTCTCCATTTATAATCACCTTAAAATCTGTTTCTTTTATATTTTCTTCTATGGGTTTTTCTTTTTCATATTCTATATAATTATGTATAAATTTTACTCCATAAGTCTCAAGTATATCCTCGGTCCCTATCCATATAGGCGTGTTTGCTTTAACTCTTTCATAAAGTTCTTCTACATGATAATTAAACATTCTTACACAACCTAAAGAAGCATATGTCCCTATAGAGCTTGGACTTGAATTTCCATGAACTCCGTATATGTTTCCGCCTCCATAGGATATGCCTATCCACCTTGTTCCAAGAGGATTAGCAGGATCTCCTCCTTTGATAGGCTCACTTACTCCTGCTCCAAGCCAATAAGGATTTTTAGCTTTAACAACTATCTTAAACTTTCCATTAGGAGTTAGTTTCATAGTTTTTCCTGTAGCTACTGGATAAGATTTTTTAATTATTCCATTATTAATAAAATATAATGTGTTGGATGATTTATTTATTATAATTAAATCTCCTATGTTTGAAACGACAGGTATTCTAAGCCCTATATTTAATTTTTTCTCTTTTATTTCTCTATTTATTGTATGTAAAGTTTCCTTACCTGCTATACCATCTACTTTTAATCCCATTGAACTTTGATACTCAGTAACTAACTCTTTTGTTCTAGTATCATAAAAATATCCCCAAGTTACATGATTTTTATTTTTTACCCTAAAAAAATCTTTTAATAATCTAACTTGATCTGAGGCAATTCCATTTCTTAAAGTAAGTCCTCTTGTATTAATTAAAGACACTTCTGATTCTAATCCATAAGATATATTGGTTATCAATAAAAATACAGGGACTAAGATACTTATTATTTTTTTGCTAGAAAAGCATATTATCTTTAATATTTTATCTTTAGGCTTGTCAGCTGTAGAACTTAATAGTGTTTGCTTTATAAAGTCCATTATATCACTACCTTTCAATCAGTATTGTATATACTATACCCATTTAATAGCAATCTGCTACATATTATATACAATTAAAATAATATGCAAGATTAAATTTATTATTCCAAGTGAAAGGATGAATCTTAAAGCCTAAAATAAAGATTTCCTGATAAGAAAGACAAATCCAAATTGGATTTGTCTTTCTTATCTTGGAAATAATACTGGTTTTGAATATCCATATTCAGAATAATTTCCATCAATTACTGCAGAAACTGCATATTCCACCATATCTCCTGGATTATATCCATAATTATTAATAGAGTAATCATAACTCCAATGCCATATGTTGTTGCCATCAGCATCTAGTACTTCATAGTATTCTTCTCCATTGCAAGATGCATATACTACATAATAATCAGCACCTACATCATCCCAGGATATATTAAATCCGTCTACACCATCATAGACAGCTTTTATATTTGTTGGTATTTGTGGAATTGTTGGTATTAATACTATTCTTGAAAATGACCAGTCAGAATAGTTACCATCAACTACTGCAACAACAGCATATTCTAGTAAATCCCCTGGATCATATCCATAATTATTAATACAATAATCATAATCCCAATACCATATATTATTACCATCAATATCTAATAGTTCGTAGAATTCATCTCCATTTTTAGATGCATATGCTAGATAGTAGTCTGCCCCCATATTATCCCACGAAATATGAAATCCATCTCTGCCATTATAAATAGCTTCTACATTTGTTGGTGCCTGTGGAGTCATATTTGTTTCAGCAAGAAAATCTTCAATACTTAGATTTAGTCTTTTGTCTAAGTTCTTAAGTATATTAACTGGAATTGCAAATCCTAAGTTTTCCGCTTCTTCATATTTTGCATATATTATACCAATTACCTCACCATATTCATTCAACAAGGCTCCACCACTATTTCCTGGGTTTATAGCAGCATTTATTTGTATATCAGTAGCTCTAATTCCACTTATAAGTCCATTTGTTAAGGAGTTCTTTAGTCCCCTAGGACTACCTATTACATATATATTTTCTCCTTTTTCAATAAAATCAGAATCACCCAAATATAAAGCATTTGTATTAGTATCTTCAATGGACAAGGTTGCTAGATCATATTCCTCTGAATAGCCTGTTATAATAAATTTTTCATCATAAAAAGATCCATCTTCATATTCTAAAATTATTTCTGTCGCATTCTCTATTACGTGATAATTTGTAGCCAACTTTCCTTTTTCATAGAAAAAACCACTTCCTGTTACAGATTGTCCATTGATTTTTTCTACATATATCAAAACAAGACTATCTGATAATTTCCCAATATCTATAGAAGTTAATTTTTCTTTATTTTTTTCTTCCCTACCAAGTTTTTCTTTTTTAAATTTCAAATCTTCCTTATAAAAATTAAAAATCCTTAGTGTCAGGGCCATTGCTTGTTCTCTAGTTGAGGTCTCTTTAGGACCAAAATTATTATTACCTATCCCATTTATTATTTCTTTGTCACTCATGTATGAAACTGCTTCTTTAGCCCAATTACTTATTTCTTTTCCATCGTTAAACTCTAAATTAAAATTAAATATCTCTAATTCAGGATTTAATGACTTTATAGTTCTAAAAAACATAACTGCAATCTGTTCTCTTGTTATAGTATTATTAGGAGCAAATTTCCCTTCTCCAACGCCAGCTACTATACCTAAATTATATGCCTTTATAACTTCAGGATTATTTGTATCTGTAAATGGATTTTCAGATTCAGGTTTTATAACTTCACCTAATATTGACTGATATAATTTAACAATTATTTCAGAAAACTCTTCCCTCGTGATATTATTTTGGTAATTATTCAACAAATTTTCAGGCACTAAATTTTCTGCTCTTACCTCTTCAATTTCTTTTAAAGCCCAAGGTGATGGTTCTGAAAAGCCTATAGATGTGTTTAATAACACTGTAGCTGTTATTAAAAATATTATAAAAGGTATTACAAACAAAACCGCAGGGGAAAGAAT
>CAYLXY010000130.1:0-5753 GCA_964387405.1 uncultured Clostridiaceae bacterium | reverse complement strand
CTGCGGCTGCCAAAAGATGTGTTAACATTTATTACTATAGGCAGTACAAGTTTACATTATGTAATAATTTTTGGTGAGGGGACTTTAAAACAAGATCTTCGCAGCGGAATATATTTATAAAATGATGAAGAGAAATAGTAAACATCTAGCTTCTTTAAGAGAGTCGATGGTTGGTGAAAATCGATGAAGTAATTTTGTTGAATCCATCTCGGAATGATCTACTGAAAATAAGTAAGTAGAAACGGATAGCATACGTTATAATGCTTGAAGGTGGATTAGTGAAACTAATCAACTAGGGTGGTAACGCGGAATAAGGTCTTTCGTCCCTTTCATTAGGGAGAAAGGCTTTTTTTATGACCTAATCCAATTTGTTAAGCAAATTGATAGTAGGTTAAATATTTTATTATTAAAGTCAAGAAAGGGAGAAATAACTATGTTAGACATTAAAAGAATAAGAAATAATTTAGAAGAAATAAAAGCAGCAATGGAAAGAAGAGGAGAAAAAGATTTTAGTTTAGATGAAGTTGTAGACTTAGATAAAGATAGAAGGAGTTTACTTCAAGAAGTAGAAAAAATGAAAAATGAACAAAATACAGTATCTAGAGAAATACCTAAACTAAAAAAAGAAGGAAAAGATGTTTCACAAGTAATGGCAAAAATGAAAGATCTTTCAGCAACAATTAAAAACTTAGATGGACAAGTAAAAGAAGTAGAAGAGAAACTAGAATATGCTTTACTTAGAATACCTAATATACCTCATCCAGATGTACCACAAGGAGATAGTGAGGATTGCAATGTAGAAATAAGAAAATGGTTAGAGCCTACAGAATTTGATTTTCAAGCGAAGGCACATTGGGATTTAGCAACAGATTTAAATATTATTGATTTTGAAAGAGCATCTAAAATAACAGGGGCAAGATTTGCTCTATACAAAGGGCTAGGAGCAAGATTAGAAAGAGCATTAATCAATTTTATGTTAGATTTACACACTGAAAAACATGGTTATTTAGAAATACTTCCTCCTTATATGGTAAATAGAAATAGTATGATAGGTACAGGACAGTTACCAAAATTTGAAGAAGATATGTTTAAAATACCACAAAAGGACTATTTTCTAATACCTACAGCTGAAGTTCCTGTTACTAACATTCATAGAGATGAAATTATTCCAGAAGAAAACTTACCAATTAACTACGTAGCATATAGTGCATGCTTTCGTTCTGAAGCAGGATCCGCAGGAAGAGACACTAGAGGATTAATAAGACAACATCAATTTAATAAAGTGGAGCTTGTTAAACTTGTTAAAGCTGAGGAGTCTTACAGTGAACTTGAAAAACTAATAAATCATGCAGAAAAAGTATTACAAATCTTAAGCTTGCCATATAGAGTAGTAAAAATATGTACCTGGGATTTAGGTTTTACAGCAGCATTTAAATATGATATAGAAGTATGGATGCCAAGTTATAACAAATATGTTGAAATTTCTTCTTGCAGTAATTTTGAAGATTTTCAAGCAAGAAGGGCAAATATTAGATATAGACCAGAGGAAAAAGGCAAAGTAGAATTTGTTCATACTTTAAATGGTTCTGGACTTGCAGTTGGAAGAACAGTAGCTGCCATATTAGAAAATTGTCAGGATAAAGAAGGAAATGTTATTATCCCAGAAGCATTAAAAAATTATATGGGTGGTATAGATTTAATAAGTAAGAAATAAATATAATTAGTTGTGCTAGTATATAAGTAAATATTTAATAAAAAATACTAGCATAACATATTAAGATTAATAGTGTAGTAAATACAAGATTTAGCAATTGATATTTAATTAAAAACATGTTAAGATTGTTCTTGTACAAAACAAAGATTTCTTTTATTATGCACCTGTAGCTCAGTAGGATAGAGCAACGGTTTCCTAAACCGTGTGCCAGGGGTTCGAATCCCTTCAGGTGCGCCATTTATAATATAACTATATTCAAATGGAGGATTGGCAAAGTTGGACAAAAGATTTATGAAATTAGCTATAGAAGAGGCTAAAAAGGCTTTTTATAAAGAAGAAGTGCCTATAGGAGCGATTATAGTTAAAGATAATGAAGTTATAGCAAAAGCTCATAATATAAGAGAAAGCTCTAAAAATGCCATATCTCATGCAGAAATACTTGCTATAAAAGATGCATGTAATTTTATAGGAAAATGGAGATTGACAAATTGTACCCTATATGTTACAATAGAACCCTGTCCTATGTGTGCAGGAGCTATTTTACAAAGTAGAATAGAAAAAGTTGTAATAGGTGCAATGGATGCTAAATCTGGTGCATGTGGTTCTATAGTAAACCTTCTAAACAATTCTAATTTTAATCACCAAGTAGAAATAATAAGAGGAATAATGGAAAAAGAATCTTCTCAATTAATGAAGGATTTTTTTAGATTGCTAAGGAAAAAACATTAAAAATGAAAATTAATTAATACTAAGCATTCCGCTTATATCAAATAGGAGCTCAGAGTAATTAAAACATGGAGAGATGACCGAGTTGGCTAAGGAGCATGCCTGGAAAGCGTGTAAGGTCGAAAGGCCCCGTGGGTTCGAATCCCATTCTCTCCGCCATTAAAAAGTTTAAAGTTTGCTGTGCTAGACGGGGAAGTAGCGGTGCCCTATAACCTGCAATCCGCTATAGCAGGGTTGAATTCCTCTTGGAGACTTCGCATTTTGTAGGGCTGGCCTAAACAAGTGGTGATGAGGATTGGGTCCTGCGCAACGAAAAGTCATGAAGTCCGTCAGGTCCGGAAGGAAGCAGCGGTAAGTGATCCCTTTCGTGTGTCGCAGGGGTGCCTAATCTGAACTAACTATTTAGGTAACGCCTATGAAAGCAAGTCGAATTGAGGTGCACAGCTTTAAAATAAAAATAGAAAAAGTAAAAACATATAATATTAAAGAAACCATGGGAATTTATTCCCATGGTTTCTTTAATATTGATAAACAACTTGAATTCTGTTATAATTTTAAGATAGATAAAAGATATAATTGATTGTATTTTTATTGGTATACTATGCAGTTTTACAAATAGAAATCAAGCACTTGAAATTCTAGTTTTAATTAAAAACTGAGTGGACTAATGAACAATTCTAAATCACAACTTACAGTTAGAAGGGAAGTTTAAAAATGAAATATATTGAAAATCATTCTACAGATCCTCGATATAATCTAGCTTTTGAAGAATATGTTTTTAAAAACTTAGATTTAGAGGATGGAGGTTATGTTTTGCTTTGGAGAAATGAACCTTCAATAATAATAGGGAAAAATCAAAATTCCATAGAAGAAATTAATATGGAATTTATTAAAGAAAATAATGTCCATGTTGTACGTAGAGTTACAGGTGGTGGTGCAGTTTATCATGACCTTGGAAATTTAAACTTCTCTTTTATTATAAAAGCAGAGTCTTTAGATGAAATAGATTTTGAAAAGTATACTATTCCTATTTTAAGAGCATTAGAAAAACTAGGAATACCTTGTGAATTATCAGGAAGAAACGATATTACTATTGATGGAAAGAAATTTTCAGGTGTAGCACAAAGCGTTACAAAAGGAAGAGTATTAAATCATGGAACACTTCTATTTGATTCTCAGTTAGAAGTATTATCAAAAGCATTAAATGTTAAAAGAGATAAAATAGAATCTAAAGGTATAAAATCTGTATCAAGTAGAGTTACTAATATTAAACCTTATGTAAAAGAAGACATAGATGTATTAGAGTTTAGAGATTTAGTACTAAAAAATATATTTGAATATGAAAATAAGTCTGTAGAAATTTACGAATTAACAGAAGAAGACAAAAAAGCTATACAAAAAATGGTAGATGAAAGATATAGTACATGGGAATGGAATTTTGGTAAATCACCGAAATTTAACTATAAAGGTTATAAAAGATTTGCTGGTGGTGGTGTAGAAGTAAGGCTCCAAGTAACAAAAGGATTAATAGATAATTGTAAAATATACGGAGATTTCTTTGGAAAAGGAGATGTGTCAGTATTAGAGGAGAAGTTAAAAGGTGTAAGATATGAAGAGATAGAAGTAGAAAAAGCATTATTAGATTTTCCTGTTAGCAACTATTTAGGAAGAATTACTAAGGAAGAATTTTTAATGTGTTTATTTGACAGTTAAACAAAGATATACAGGGAGATGAAAAATTGAAACTTGTTTGCATAGGAGACAGCTTAACTTTTGGCTTTAAAATGACAAGAAATAATAGTTGGCCACAAATAATAGAAGAAAATTTAAAAATAGAAGTTAAAAACGAAGGGGTTTGCGGAGATACTACAAGTGGAATGCTATCTAGATTTAGACACGATGTTGTGGATAAAAAACCTACACATGTATTAATAATGGGCGGATCTAATGATTTAATCTTTCAATTATCTAAATCTGTAATATATTCTAATTTAGCTACTATGATATACCAAGCTTATCATTATAGAATAGAACCTATATTAGGAGTACCTATACCTATTATAACTTCTATAGCAGAGCAAAATCTTAATTTACCTGGTGATTTAAAAGGGGTAAATAAAGAAATAAAATTACTTAGGGATTGGATTTTACATTATAGCCATAGCCAGCAAATAAAAACGGTAGATTTTTTTAATGGATTTTATGACCCTATTAATAAAAAAGGGAAAGAAAGTTTATATATTGATGGAATACATCCTACAATAGATGGAAACAAGCAAATGGGGCAAAGTGTAATTGAAATCATAAATAAACACATATTTTAACATTAGAAAAGGGGCGAATATGATTCACCCCTTTTCTAATGTTAAAAAGAAGTAAAACTACTGTAATAGAAAGAATCTTATTATAGAATTACTTAATCTTTTAATAAATTAACAGCTTCTTCTGCAGTAATCTGGCCTTTACTTAATTTTTCTAAAACTTCCTTCTTATTGTAAGTAGATACAGGTTTAGTTGAGTATCCAAGGGCAGTAATAAGATTTTCTAATTTACCTCTAACAGTTGGGTAAGAAATACCAAGTTCTTTTTCGATTTCTTTAATATTCCCTCTATTTTTAATAAAAACTTCAATAAAATCCTTATAATCAGATGGTAGTTGGCAAAGCTTACATAATTTAAAATTTCCTTCAATAGTGGTACGACAATTATTACAATGTAATTTACTCACTTCTAAGGAATTGTTACATACAGGGCATTCTCCTAGAATTTCTTTTTTCATTTGGCAACACTCCTAATTTTATGTTTGAGTATTTATTTAAACAATTAATATAATCAATGTATAACACAAATAGCGTATATGACTTACTATGTGAACTTTTGGGGGAGGGAACAAATGTTAAATAATATAATAAATGTTGTGGATATTCAAAAGACTTCTGTTTATGATGGCGATGGTTTGCGCACCACGATTTTTTTCAAAGGATGTCCCCTTAGATGCATATGGTGCCAAAATCCAGAAATGTTAAGCAACGATACCCCTCTTTATAAGAATCATACTATAGGCAGCATCTTGGAGGAAGTGCTTCGAGATAAAAGGTACTATGACGCTTCGGGCGGTGGGGTGACCTTAAGTGGCGGAGAGCCACTACTACAAGATGCAGATAAGCTTGTTGTTTTGCTCTCTCACTTAAAAGAACAAGGAATTGGTACAGCAGTTGAAACTACCCTATGTGTTCCATATGAGACCATTGAAAAAGTGTTGCCATATGTGGATATGTTCTTGGTTGATATCAAAGTAGTTAGCGACACTGTT